>CAUWEK010000203.1:0-9440 GCA_963557435.1 uncultured Dysosmobacter sp. | reverse complement strand
GGGCAGGTGGAAGTAGATGGGGGGGATGGCGGCGATGGCGTCCACGCCCAGGCTCTCGGCGTGACGGGCCAGAGTCTGGCTGTCGGCGGTGTTGTTGCAGGCCACATGGGCGATGATGGTCATTTTGCCGCCCACCTCGGCCATGACGTTCTCCAGCACCACCTTGCGCTCTTCCACGCTCTGATAGATGCACTCGCCGGAGGAGCCGCCCACATACAGGCCCTTGACGCCCTTTTCCAGCAGGTAGCGGGCCAGAGCACGGGTGCGCTGGGGACTGATGGAGCCGTCATCCTCGTAGCAGGCATAGAAGGCGGGGAAGATCCCCTGGTACTTTTTGATATCGAACATAGTGTGTACAGATCCTTTCCTTTACGCGCCAAAGCGCGGAAAATAACAGTAAAAACCGCCGCGGACCCTCCGCCGAATGTTCGGCGGAGGGTTCAAAAGCGGATTATCCCTTGACGGCGCCCATGGTAATGCCCTGGGTGAAGTATTTCTGGAAGGCCAGGAACACCAGGATGATGGGCACGGCGGCCAGCGCGGCGCCGGCCATGATGAGGCCGAAGTCGTTGGACATTTCGCTCTGGAGTCCGGCAATACCCAACGCGATGGTTTTGGCCTCCGTTTTGGAGAGCATGATCAGCTGCAGGGGGTATTCGTTCCAGGCGTTGATGAAGGTGAAGATGGCCAGCGCGCCGATGCCCGGCTGGATGATGGGCAGGGCCACATTCATGAAGGTCTTTACCTCGCCGGCGCCGTCGATGCGGGCGGCTTCCAGCAGCGAGGAGGGGATACCTTCGGAGAACTGCTTCATGAGGAACACGCCGAAGGGCCAGCCAACCACCGGGAAGACCACCGCGAAGATGGAGCCCCAGGTGGTGTCCACCAGATGGAGGATGGACATCTCCCGCAGCAGCGGGATGAGGATGACCTGCTTGGGCAGCGCCATGGCGCACACAAACAACGAGAAGATGAAGCCCCGGCCCCAGAAGCGCTTTTTCGCCAGCGCGTAGCCGGCCAGAGACGCGCTGAAGCAGGTGAGGATCATGGCCACGATGGAGATGAACACGCTGTTGAAGAGCCACCGGATGGCCATGGGCATATCAATGCCGAAGAGGGTGGTCTGGGACTTGAACAGCCGGGCGAAGTTGTCCCAGGAGATGGTGGTGGGAACCCATTTGACGGATTCGCCAGCCTTGATGATGATGTCGCTCTTTTCCTTCACGGAGCCGGTGACGATCCAGTAAAGGGGGAAGAGGAAGAAGATGGCCAGCAGCACCAGAAGGATGGCGGTGATGACGAAATACGGAGTGATCCGCTGCTTTTTTCCAGTCATGGTGGCGCCTCCTTATTCTGTGGTGCCGCCGTGCATGACCTTGAACTGCAGTGCGCTGAACAAGGCGATGACGATGGCCAGGACCACGCCCATGGCGTCGGCGTAGCCGAACTCCTTGGTGGTTCTGAACGCGATCTCATATAGGTAGTACATAACGGTACTGGTGCTGTAATTGGGGCCGCCGGAGGTCAGCAGCTGGATCAGGGCGAAGCACTGGAAGCTGTTGATGGTGGTGATGACCGCCACATACAGCGTGGTGGGCATGATGGAGGGCCATTTGATCTTCCAGAACACCTGAAAATCCGTGGCGCCGTCCACCTGAGCTGCCTCCACCAAAGAGTGGTCCACGTTGCCCAGAGCGGAGACGTACAGCACGATGGGCTGGCCGATGGAGGTGGTGAAGAGGATCAGGATGATGCACCAAAGGGCCATCTGCTCGCTCTCGGTCCACATGAGGCCCTCGCCGCCCATGGCGCGGATGACATAGTTGAAAAGGCCGTTGTACTTATCGAACATCCACTTCCAGACCACCACCACGGCCACGGAGCCCGTGACCACCGGCAGGTAGAATACGCACCGGAAGAAGGAGCGGGCAGCGGCGTGCATTTTGTAGATGGCGGAGCCCACCCACAGGGAAAAAGCGGTGACCGTGGGAACGGCCACCACCACGATGATCACCGTGTTGACGGCAGATTTCCAGAAGATGGGGTCATTGAAAAGGCGGATGTAGTTATCGAGGAAAATAAAATCGGAACCGGTGTTGGTGTTGGCGAAGCTGGAGTTGGTAAAGCTGGTGACCACGCCCATGGCCATGGGCGTGAGGACGAATCCAACGAAGAAAAACAGCGCCGGCAGCAAAAACAGGTATGATACGACGGTCTCTCTGCGCTGGAGGACGAAACTTCGTTTGGGCGCGCTGGTAGTTGCCATAGAGCCTCCCCCGTTTTCTATATCAAATGTGGTTTAAACCGTTGCGGATAAGGGTTCTCCCTTCTCCCGCCGGAGCGGGAGAAGGGAGACTCATGTATCGGGAAATCAGGCGTTGGCGCCGGTGTTGAAGGCATCGGCGGCTTCCTGTGCGGGCGTGCCGTTGAAGACCTGCTGCAGCATGTTGAACCACAGGGGACGCATGGCGGCAAAGCCCTCGCGGGTGTTGTAGTAGGGACCGTAGTACTGACTCCAGGAGGCCAGCAGGCTCATTTCCTCGTTGCCCTCATAGAGGTTGCCGAAGGAAGCGCGGACGGGGAAAGCACCGGTCTGGACCACGCTCTTGGGGCCCCACTCGGGATCGTCGCAGATGAAGGAGATGAAGCGCTTGGAAGCCTCGGCCTTGGCGTCGTCGCCGTTGTCGAACACGCAGAAGCCGTTGACCAGGTACTCCAGCTCGGGCACGCCGTCGTCAGAGGGGAAGGGAACGGAGATCTGAGTGTAGTCCTCGGAGGCATAGCTCATGGCGTTGGAGGTGCCCCAGCAGAAGGTCATGGCGCAGGTCTCCTGCTGGAACTGCTGCAGCTCGTCGGCGGCGGCCATGGAGAAGCCGGCGTCCAGAGCCTTGCTGTCATACATGCTCTTGAGCAGCTCCAGAGCCTTGACACCGTTGGCGTCCACGTTCCACTTGCCGTCCTCGCCCACGATGGAGGAGGAATAGAGGTTGTTCACCAGTGCGCGGGTGCCCTGGTCGCCGCCGGAGCCGCCGCAGTAGACGATGCCGGGAACGGTGGTGACGCCGGCGTCACGCAGAGCCTCGCACATCTTCACGAAGTTTTCGGTGGTCTAGGTGCGGTCGCCCTCCAGGTTCACATACTGCAGCGCGTCAGCCGCCTCCAGAGCCTCCTTGTTCAGGCCCATGTAGAAGGGGGAGGAGGAGATGGGATACATGTAGTAGGAGCCGTCGGCACCCACGCAGGTCTCCAGCAGGCTCTCGCTGGTGATGTCGCTCTTGAGGGATTCGATCATGTCGTCCAGGGGAACCAGGTTGCCGGCGTTGCCGTACTCAATGATGCGGCCCGGGGCGTCGAACAGAACGTCGGGAGCGGTGCCGGCGGTGATGGCAGAGGTCAGAGCGTCGGCGCCGGAGGTGAAGTCAATGATCTCCACGTTGACCTTCACATCGGGATTGGCGGCCATAAAGGCGTCGGCCAGCTGCTGCTCGTAGCCGGAGTCCACACCGAAGGTGGGGAAGGCCCACCAGGTGATCTCGGTGACGCCGTCGGCCGCACCCTCCTCGGTGGAGGGCGTCTCTTCCTTCTGGCCGCAGGCAGCCAGGGCCAGGACCATGGTCATGGCCAGGGCCAGAGCAAGAAATCTTTTCATCTTCTTCATGTGTCTGTGCCTCCTAAAAATTGATAAAAAATGCAGGAAGTGCCAAACTTGGCTATGTGCAAATTGTACAATTGTATCAGGGGGGTTGTCAAGCAATACTTGAAAAAATTTTCAAAACTGTCATTATATGAAAAAATTTTGAAAATAATTGTGGCTTTCTTCCTGTTTCTGGGTGTCATACATGTTTTTCAGACAACGCGTCGGCCACCAGTTCCCGGTGCTGCCGGCAATGGTCCAGATCCCGGCGGCACATCTCGGAAAACAGCACGTCCACCAGATACAGCTGGGCGATACGGGCGGCGATGGAGCCCAGCTGCAGGGGGCCTTCCGTGGAGCCGCACTGAAGCACCACGTCCGCAAAGGCGGCGCCGGGGGAACCGGGGTAGCGGGTCACCAAAACGATTTTGGTGCCCCGGGCCTTGGCGATGCGCAGCACGTCGATGAGCTCCTTGGTGGCGCCGGAATAGGAAAAGAACAAAATGGCGTCCTTTTCATCCAGGCTCACGGCGGAGATCACCTGCATGTGAGAGTCCGGCACGGGGAAAAAGGAGGGGAAGGTGGTGGTGAACAGGTGGGCGGCCTCCTGGGCCAGCAGCATGGACCCACCTTGGCCCATGCACAATACCTTGTCCGCCGACAGCAGCAGATCCGCCGCCGCCTGGATGCTCTCGGTGTGGATGAGGGCCTGGGTCTCCCGGATGGCGTCGATCTCCGCGCCGGCCAGCTTGCTGCACAAAATGGGCACGCTGTCGGTGGGCTGGATCTCGCCGGAGAGGGGACTGGTGTCGGGCCGGGCGGCGGTGGAGGCGGCGATGGACAGGCGGAAGGCGCTGTATCCCTGGTACCCCATCCGCCGGCAGAAGCGGGAGATGGTGGCCTCGGCCACGCCGCAGGCGGCGGCCAGCTCGGAGATGGACATGCTCTGGGTGCGCTGGCCGTTGGCCACCACGAAGTTGGCCAGCTTCTTTTCCGAGGAGGTCAGCTGGTAATATTCCCGGGTGATCCGGTTGAATACGCTTTCTTCTGGCATAGACTGCCTCGCTTGAGCCCAGGGCGGTCAGCTTTCCAGCAGCTGCCCCAGCATGGCGTCGCACATGATGAGCGCCCGGGGCAGGTGGAAGGGACCTTTGAACGTGGAGCCCTTGGTGGACGGCTGGGTGGGAAGACCGTCCCGCCGCAGGTAGCCGTACCACTCGCCGTATTCGGGATCGGCAAAGTGGGCCTTGCAGTACTCCAGGGTCTTGTCGAACCAGTCCAGGTATTCTTCCCGGCCGGTATCCCGGTAGAGCATGAGGGAGGAGATCATGATCTCGTTGTGAGGCCACCAGAGCTTCATGTCGTGCTCATAGGCCTCAGGGGGCTTTTTCAGGCAGTCGGTAAAGTAGAGCAGTCCGCCGTACTCGTTGTCCCAGCCGGCCTCGATGGCCCAGTCGAAGATCTGGGCGGCCTTTTCCACCAGCGCCTTGTCCCCGGTGCGCTTGGCGTGCTCCAGAAGGAACCACACGCCCTCGATGTCGTGTCCGGGGTTGACCGTGCGGCCCTCGGTGTAGTAGAGGCGGGGGGTGCCGTCCTCGGCCACGTTCTCCAGCACGCACTTGAGCTCGGGCTTGACATGGTACTTGAAGATCTCGTCCACGCACTGAGCGGCCCGCTCCTCATAAAGGGCCTTACGCTCGGGGTCTACCCGCAGCAGCACGCTGGTGACGTTGAGGATGATCATGGGGATGCCGAAGGCACGGCCCGTGCGGGTCTCCGGAATGGTCTTGGGGCCCAGTCCGGTGGGATCGGGCATGCCGTGGGCCAGATCCCAGTAGAGGTCGTAAGCCCGGCGGGCCCGGTCCAGGTGCTCCCGCTCGCCGGTCACGCCGTAGTACTCGCCGTTGGCCATGGCGTAAAAGGCCTCGGAGAAATAGTACCGGCGCTGGCGCAGGGGACGGCCGTCCTCCGTGACGGTGAAATACATGCGGCCGCCGGCGGCATGGTTGATGCAGTGGTCCTCCAAAAAGTCCAGGCAGCTCTTGGAGGCCTCCAGCCACTCCGGACGGCTGCCGTACATGTGGCAAAGGTAGGCAAAGATCCAGCCGCAGCGGCCCTGCATCCAGACGCTCTTGTCCGTGGAGTAGATCTCACCCTTGCGGTCCAGGCAGGTGTATACGCCGCCGTACTTGTGATCCATTCCGTTTTTCAGCCAGAACTCCGTGCAGATCTGCAGCTGCTGCTGCACCCAGTCCCGATAGGCCTGCAATCTTGCTGTGTCCTTCATACTTGGGCACCTTCCTTTCTTTTGATGGTTCCATCATATTTCCTTTTGTGCAACCCGTCAAGGAAAACGAGAAAAATTTTTTCAAATACTTGACAAAATGAAAAAAACTGTTAGCCTAGACTTGAATCCTGACGTCCCCGGCCGCGATGCGGCTGGTTCCGCACCGATATACACTTATATCAATAGAAGGAGGATCTTTGTCATGAAGCATCTTGGCATTGACGTGACCGTCAAACATCTTCCCCCGCTGGATCCGGCGTTCATCCCCCTGGGCCGTTATTACGAGGCGTTTTTGCGTGACGCTCACGAGCCGTTTGACGTGGCGGTGGAGCGCAGCGGCGGCCAGATGGCCGTGTACCGCACCCGCGTTCACGGAACGGAGGCGCTGCGTGAGGCGGATATCTACTACATCGACCGGATCATCAAGACCCTGCTTTGGATGAAGGGCGGCTTCCGGGTATACCTGGCCGGCAACGAGGCCGTGTGCCGTGCCATGCAGGCCCACTATTCCGCCTCCGGCTCCCGGGCCTTTGACTTTGACTACATGGGCAACGTGTACGAGCATCCCTTTGAGGTGGTGCGGGTGGACGCGGTGCCGGAGGAGAAGAGCGTCTCCCAGGCCATCGGCCGCCACCTGGACGGCTGCCGCATCGGCTTTGACGCCGGCGGGTCCGACCGGAAGGTGTCCGCCGTCATCGACGGGGAGAGCGTGTACAGCGAAGAGGTGGTCTGGTTCCCCAAGATCAACTCCGACCCGGACTACCACTATGAGGGCATCGTCTCCGCCCTCAAGTCTGCCGCTGCCCACATGCCCCGGGTGGATGCCGTGGGCGTCAGCTCTGCCGGCATTTATATCGACAACCGCACCATGAGCGCCTCCCTCTTTTTGAAGGTGCCCAAGGAGCAGTATGACGCCAAGGTCAAGGACATCTATATCCGGGCCATCACCGATACCTTCGGGGATGTGCCCTACGCCGTGGTCAACGACGGCGACGTGTCCGCCCTGGCCGGCGCCATGAGCCTGGAGGACAACAACGTGCTGGGCATCGCCATGGGCACCAGCGAGGCTGTGGGCTATGTGGATGAGGAGGGCAAGGTCACCGGCTGGCTCAACGAGCTGGCGTTCGTGCCTGTGGACGCTGCCCCCACCGCCATGGTGGACGAGTGGAGCGGCGACATCGGCTGCGGTGTGAAGTACTTCTCACAGGACGCCGTCATCAAGCTGGCCCCTGCCGCCGGCATCGACCTGGACGAGAGCCTCTCCCCGGCGGAGAAGCTGAAGGTGGTCCAGGGCCTCATGGAGCAGGGCGACCCCCGCGCCGCCGGCATCTATGAGAGCATCGGCGTGTACCTGGCCCATACTCTGGCGCTGTACCACCATCTGTACGGCTACCGCCATGTGCTGCTGCTGGGACGGGTCATGAGCGGCAAGGGCGGCGATCTGCTGCTGGATACCTGCCGCAAGGTCCTCTCCGACGAGTACCCGGAGGTGGAACGGCAGGTGCATCTGGCGCTGCCTGACGAGAAGTTCCGCCGGGTGGGACAGTCCGTGGCTGCCGCCAGCCTGCCGGAGCTGCGGAAATAACGTTGTTTGATTCGTGTGTGTGATGATAAAAATTCCGCCGGAGGGCAATGCCCTCCGGCGGAATCGTTTTTTATCGAAGATACCAGGGGGTGTCCGCTCCCTCGGCGGCCTGGGGCGCGTAGCGGCGCAGCACCGGTTCCAGTAAAAAGGACACAGCCAGGGCACTCAGGGCCGGCGTCAGCAGCACGGTGCCGTAAAACCAGGTCTTGAAGGTCAGCGCGCACAGCGCGGCGTTGATGATCCCCGCGCCCACTGTGGCCGGCAGATGCCGCATTGTCAGGCGCAGGGTGTTCGCCAGCAGGCCCCCGGCGGTACAGGTAAAGCGGGAGAGCAGGGGAAACACCAGGGAGCCAAAAGCGGCAGGCAGCAGCAAAAACACAAGAAAAGCCCAGCGGGCCACCCCCCAGGCCGCCGAGCCGGTGGCGGCGGCCATGGTCAAAAAGACGAACAGCGCATCCAGAGCCAGCGCTGCGAGAAGCACCGCCACCGTGGCACCGATGCCCGGCCGCAGATTCTGCCGGAAGGACGCCCAGAAGCTGCGGTAGGGGCTGCCCTCTCCCCGACGCAGGCACTTGACACAGCTATAATACAGCGCTGCCGCGGCGGGACCCAGGGTCACTACCGGCAGCGAGGCCAGCAGGAAAAAGAAACTGAGCACGACCAGATCCAAAAACCGCCCCGTCAGACGGAAGAGAGGATTGGAACCGCTGAAAAATCCGTTGGACATGGAGGCCTCCCGGTGGAAAAAGAGTGGTCCCGGCCCGGCCACGGCCGGTGGAACGTCCTCAGTATACCATGGGGCGGTTTGTGAATAAACCCTTAATTTTGTAATTTTTTGTTACTTTTTTCCCTGGGAAGCTTTACAAGCAGGGAAAAAATCTTTATAATCATTTCATTACGTAAACCTGGCGCCCTGCGGTGCCCGGTTCTTTCCTGTTTATATACATATTTATATTAAGGAGAAAATCCATGAGATGTTGGAAGCGATGGAGCGCCGCGCTGCTGGTGCTGACCCTGTGTATGGGGCTGCTGGCCGGCTGTGCGCAGGGGGAGGCCAACCCGGCCTTGTCGGTGTGCGTGGGTGCGCAGGTGGAGACGCTGGACCCCATCTATGCCACGGCGGAGGGGGACCAGACGATTTTGGTGCACCTGTATGAAAACCTCATGCGGGTGACGCTGGACACCTCCGGCGGCACCACAGTCACGGGCGGCATGGCGAAAAGCTATTCCCAGGAGCGCAACGCCGACGGCACGGTCACCTGGACCTTCCGTCTGCGCAGTGCCAAGTGGTCGGACGGGCAGGCCGTGACGGCCAATGACTTTGTGTATGCCTGGCGGCGGCTGGCGGACCCGGCCAGCGGATCGCCCTATGCCTCTATTTTGTCGGTGGTGGCGGGGTACGACCAGGTGCTTGAAACGGGGGACACGTCGCTGCTGCAGGTCAGCGCCCCTAATGACAGCACGCTGGAAGTGGTTTTGAGCGGCAATTACGACTGGTTTTTGACGGAGGTGTGCACGTCTCCTGCCACGCTGCCCCTGCGGGAAGACGTGGTGACCACGCTGCGGGACGCGGCGGTGGAGCGCAACCGGGCCGCAGCGGAGGAAACCGGCCAGGAGGGCACGGAGCGCTGGTGGTCTGATCCGTCTGCGCTGGTGACCAACGGTGCCTATGTGCCCGGGACCTATACGCCGGACGAGAGCTTCACGCTGACGGCCAACGACCGTTATTACGGCAGCATCACCGGCCCCGGCGAGCTGAATTTCTACTTTGCCGACACGGCCGAGGAAGCGGCGGCCCTCTATGACGACAAGACCGTGGACTTGGTGTGGCCGCTGACGGATGAGGAGATCGAGCGGCAGGCGGAGGTGACGCCGCTGACGGAACTGGGCACCTACACGGTGCTGTTCAACTGCAACAAGGCTGTATTTGCCGA
>CAUWEK010000202.1:0-9758 GCA_963557435.1 uncultured Dysosmobacter sp. | reverse complement strand
CGAAGCCTGCCTCGCTGGGCTGGAGATCTTCCGTTTCCGCCGCGGCGATCTGGTCACACATCTCCTGCGTGAAGATCCGCTCGGCCCCCAGGGCCGTGAACTCCTCCCGGGTGTTTACAAAGACGGGGTCTTCTGCAAAGCCCACATAGTTGGGGAACATCATCAGATCCGCCAGCGCCTCCAGCTCCTGGTCCGCCACAACGTCCTGGATCTTTAGGGCAAAGTCCGCCGCAGCCTCTGCGTCCACATCAAAGTTGTCCTCGTAAGTGGAGGCGGTCTCATCGGAAGGAGTTTCGTCCCCGGCGTCCTCCGTCTCGCCGGCGGTGCCGCCGGTCTCGTCCGCCTCACCGGCGGGCTCGCTCTGGCCGCTCTGGGCGGGGGGGTCCTGGGAAGAAGGCTGGCTGCTCTGGCCGCAGCCGGCCAGCATCAGGCAAAGTGCTGCTGCCAGCAGCATCAGGCCGAAACGTCTGTACATATGGCATGGTCCTTTCTGCTTTGAGATTACCGGCACATGGATGTGCTTTCTTCCTAGACGCAGGACCTGGCGAAAAAGTTTGCGCTCCGGCAGGGATGGAACAGACTTTGCCGCGAGAAAACAGCCCGTGCTGCCATTTAGCAGCACGGGCTGTTTCAAACGGGAGGCATTTTATGGGCGGGAGCAGGGAGGCGCCGGGACAGCCGCTCAGCCAAAGACCTTCAGGGCGTTTTCAAAGTCCGCCACCAGATCGTCGGCCTCCTCGATGCCCACGGAGACGCGGATCATGCCGGGGGTGATGCCCATTTTCCGCCGGGTCTCGTCGGGCACGCCCATGTGGGAAGAAGTGACCGGGTGGCTCAGCGTGGTGTGCAGGCCGCCCAGGGAGCCCACACCCACGGCACCGCCCACGGCCACGCAGATGGCCTCAAAGGGGGAGGCGTTTCCCGTCCGCTTCTGGCCGGAGGACTTCATGGAACCCAGGGCTTTTTTGAAAATCAGACCAAAGTAGCGGAACACAAAAAATTTGGAACGAACGGTGAGTAAAATGCCGCATCCCATGATGGCCACGATCATGGGCGGGCCCCACAAAAATGAACCGATGTTGCTGATGATCTGCTGCATACGCTTTCCTCCCTCAATAAATGGATGCCGGAGCGCCTTTGGAAGCGTGCGTCCGGCGCCTTTGTGAGATTAGTGTAACATTGAAGCGGCCCATAGAGTCAATTGCCGGAATGTGGATCAGATTGTCTATATTCGACTTCTTTTTTGCCGCTTGTGCACAAGACTTCGGCCAAAACCTTTCAGTCCGGTATAGACTTTTTCTTTCGGATTTTCTATAATTAATATGATTTTTCAGACCGGATACAGGGAGCGCGGAGATTGAAAGACCGGTATACCATCGGCGAGGCGGCGGCTTTGCTGAACATCTCGCCCCAGACCCTGCGCTTTTACGACAAAACGATGTGGTGGTCCCCCACTGTACGGACCCCAAGACCGGCTATCGCTATTACAGCTACGACCAGATCTGCTACATCAGCCGGGTGAAGTACCTCCAGCAGTTCGGCTTCAGCCTGGAGGAGATCCGGGATGCTCTGGCCGCCAACGATACCCGCCGCTTCCGGATGTTTTTGCGGCGGCGGCGGGAGAGCTTGCGGGAGGAGGCCCGACGCATCGGCGCCCTGCTGGAGGGGAAGATCCTGCCCACGCACTACTTTGTCTATCTGCGCCGGCGGCCTGCCCGGCAGCACCCCAACCTGATCACGGTCCCGGCCGGACCGTATCTTTGCGTGCATGCCCGCATCCTCTCCGAGCCGTTTGACGGGGCGGCGCTGCGCCCCTATTTTCGCGGTCTCCAGACGCCGGGGCTTGTGCTGGCCAATGAGTATGAGGACAATTTCACCAGCTTCCGGGACTGTGTTTATGAGACCCAGATCCACACGCCCCCGCGGCGGTGACCGTAAGGCGTCGGAGCGTTTTTGAAGGTCCGTTATAGAATTGTATAGAATCAAGAGCGTCATAGGCGCGGAAGGGGAGGTGCACGCATGGGAGAGTATCTGTCCATCAAGGAGGCCGCTGCCAAATGGGGCGTATCGGAGCGGCGGGTGAATCAGTTCTGCGCGGCGGGGCGGATCGAAGGCGCCAGAAAGCTGGGCGGCGTGTGGGCCATTCCCGCCGAAGCGGAGAAGCCCTCCGATCCCCGCAGGGAGAAAAAAGAAGGGGCGCAGCCGGTCCGTGCGGCCCGTAATCCGGCGCTTATGCCGCTGATGAACACCGCGTTTGTGCCGGGCCGCTGCACGGCGTGCATCCGGGCCATGGAGGACGGGCCCAGGAAGGAGATCGCCTGGGCGGAGTATTACTATTTCAGCGGTCAGCCGGAAAAGGCCATCCGGGCCGCAGAGCCCTTTTTGACCAGCGCTGACACGGGACAGCGGCTCTCTGCCTGTTGGATCTACGCCTATGCCAATTTGTCTGTGGGGCAGATCCAGCGGGCACGGTTCGCGCTGTCCCAGGTGCAAAAGACTCTGACAGCCGGGGCGGAGAAGACGCCTCAGCTGCGAGCCGCGGAGGCGTTTGTGGCGGCCGGGGCTGCGGTGCTGCTGCATCTTCCCCTGCCCAAAGACCTCCCGCCCGCCATGGATTTTTTGCCGCTGCTGCCGCCGGGACTGCGGGCCTTTGCCCTGTATGTGCTGGCCCACTACCTCTATTTACAAAAGGAGTACGGAAAGAGCGTGGGCATCGTGGAAGGCACGCTGGCCATGGGCGCCCGGCAATATCCCATTCCTGCCATTTATCTGCATCTGGTGGCGGTGATGGACTATATGAGCCTGCGCAAGCCGGAGCAGGCCAGGGAACACCTGCTTTTGGCCTGGGAGCTGGCCCGGCCCGACGACCTGATCGAAGGGTTCGGCGAGCATCACGGGCTGCTGGGCGGCATGCTGGAGGCCACGCTCAAGCAGGATTTTCCCGAGGACTTCAAGCGCATCATTGCCATCACTTACCGATTCTCTTCCGGGTGGCGTAGAGTTCATAATCCGGAGACGGGGCATGACGTGGCGGACAACCTGACCACCACGGAGTTTGCCGCCGCCATGCTGGCGGCCCGCGGATGGACCAACCAGGAGATCGGTGATCACATGAATATTTCCCCCAACACCGTCAAGCGTTATATTTCCCAGGCGCTGAAAAAGCTGAACATCGAGCACCGGCAGGACCTGGGACAGTACATGCTGCAATGAAGAAAGAGCGTGATGCCCGCGGGAGAACCCGCGGGCATTACCCGTTTTGCGCCCTGAAACGGGTAATAGAAAAGCAGCGCTTTTTATGGTAAAATCAAAAAACAACAACGCAGGCGGAACAAAAACTCACCAATGCAATCAAACAGGAGAGCACACGGCATGAAACAAACACCCCTATTTGAGATCGCGGTCACATCTGCCCAAAGGCAGGAGTGGCAGGGCACGGTGTATTTCCCTGATTCCGGGGAGCGGCGGGCTTTTGCCAGCCTGCTGGAGCTGATCCGGACAGTGGAACAACAGATGCCCATGCAGCGGCAGGAACAGAGCGCGGAAGAAAAATAGGACAGCACCGGATGAAGATCCGGTGCTGTTTTGCGTCTGCGCTGTTTGGCCCGTGGTACAGGGGAGATCTCCCGTGCTGTGGGGAAGCACGTCTATGTTCAACGGACGGAGCAGAAAAAAGAAAACGTTTGCGCGAAAATTGGCGAATTATTGCCGCCAAGCTTTTGCCCAACATCATAAAAATACAAAGAAAGCTTGTGGATATCCAACAAAAATAGATAGTTTGTACAATTGGCAGGTTGATATTTTCCGAAAACTGGTATATATTGATAATAGCAATAGCGCAAGCGTTTTCGTAACGCGAGACCGGCGCAGCCAACCCAAATCAGAAAGGAGCATTCTTATGCGTAGCAGATCACAATCCAAGATCCGAAAACAGCTTTTATGTCTGCTCTTGTCTTTGGCGATGCTTTCCTCTTTGCTGGTCATTCCCGCGGCGGCAAAGGGGCCGGAGGATGCCGTGGCGCCTGTTTACAACGCGGCCGAGGATGTCTATGAGATCAGCACCCCCGCGCAGCTGATGTACCTGTCCGGCACCTGGAAAGAGGGCGCGCCCCGGGACGGCAACTATGTCCTGACGGCCGATATCGACATGGCCGGCTGGGAGGGCTTTTTGCCTATTGCCTCTGAGAAGGAAGAGGGTTATCTTGGCACCTTCGACGGCCGGTTCCATGCCATCCGCAATCTGACCATTGATTATCCCAAGAAATATGTGGGATTGTTCGGCTATGTGGGCAACGAAAATGACCAGGCCTATGTGAAGAACGTGGCCATGATCAACTGCGAGATCCGCGGCCAGCAGAACGTGGGCGGCATCGCCGGCGTTACATACGGCACCATCACCGGCTGCGTGGTCACGGGCCATGTGTGGGTGGATGATCTGTCCAACTCCCATACCAGCGGCGGTATCGCCGGAAAGGTGAAAGAGGGCGAGGGCCCCATCATCGGCCATGTGGAAAACTGCTATGTCAACGCCGAGCTGGAAGCGCCCTATGACGTGGGCGGCATCGCCGGTATCCAGGACGGCGGCGGCTACGTGGGCAACAGCTTCGCGGCGGGCTCCGTGAACGCCTATGGTGAAAACGGCTCTGCCGGCGGCATTGCCGGTTCCTTCAATGCCGGCGACCACATCGTCGGCTGCGTCAGTGCACAGACCTCCATCTCCGGCACCAAGAACGTGGACAAGATCGTCGGCCAGCTGGACGATGAGGCGGCCACCAACATCTCCGGCAACATTGCCTGGGAGGGCACGCTCCTGGCGGGCAACGAGCCGGCCTTCCAGCCCATCCAGTGGGAGGATGTCTCCGCGGATATGCTGCAGACCAAGCAGACCTATGTGGACCTGGGCTGGGACTTTGACACGGTCTGGGCCTGGAGCGACGCTTTGAACCAGCCCATCCTGCAGGGCTATGATCCCGCCATTTTCGAGGCGCTGGACTTCTCCATCGACGGCCCCCGGGTCATCTCCCGCGCCATCAACGATGTGGACCAGAACGCCAAGGTCACCGTCACCGCCCGGGTGGCGGGCGTGGACAAGGTGGACAGCGCCGTGCTGCACTACGGCTATGACGACGTGGACACCGAGCTCCCCATGACCATTTCCGGCACCACCTGCACGGTGGACCTGCCCACCGGCAAGGCCGGAGATATGTACTACTATCTGGAGATCCAGGCCGGCGGCAAGACCGTCACCAAGCCCTACGACAAATCCGCCCCCATCCAGGTGTTCGTGGATGACGGCAGCATCCTGGGCGATCCCAGCCAGATCACCATGACCCCCGACACCACCCAGGGCAACCTCCGCTTCAGCTGGATCACCGTGCCCGAGGTGAAGGCCTCTGTGGTGCAGTACAAGAAGCAGGGCGAAACTAGCTGGAAGACCGCACGCGGCACCAGCTATGTGGATGCCGTGACCCCCGGCTGGAAGGAGCTGGCCACCCATCAGGTGGTGCTGGAGGACCTGGAGCCGGATGCCATGTACGTCTACCGGGTAGGTGACGGCAAGGACTTCATGAGCGAGGAGCACACCTTCAAGGCGCCCACCTCTCCCGACGCGGATGAGTTCTCCTTCATCTTCGTCTCCGATCCTCAGTCCGTGTCCACCGACGACTACATGTCCTTCAAAAAGAGCATGGACTATGCCACCACCCTGGTGACGCCGGAGTTCATCATGAGCGGCGGCGACACCACCCAGGACGGCTATAAGGCCACCGAGTGGGAGGCCTGCTTTGAGGTCATGGGCGACTATTACGCCTCCATTCCCACCATCACGGTGCCCGGCAACCATGAGATGAAGGGCGACTGGGGCTTCATCTCCTTCGCCCAGCGGTTCAATATGCCCGGCGGCGACACCGGCACGGAGTTCGACAGCACCATCGGCTGCATCGAGTACGGCGACGCCTGCATCGTGGTCATCAACACCGAGGTCACTCCCCCGGAGGAGAAGGCCGACATCATCGCAAAGCAGCTGCAGTGGGCCAAGGAGTGCTATGAAAAGTCCGACAAGAAGTGGCGCATCATGCTCACCCATGCGGGCCCCTATACCTCCAACCACCCCGCCTCCGAGGTCATCGACTACTTCATCAACGACTCTGAGTGGTCCGTGGACGCCCTGGGCGTGGATCTGTTCCTCAACGGCCATGACCACATCTACATCCGCGCAACCGCCCTGGGCGACGTGAAGGCCAACACCGGCGACGGCACCACCTATGTCACCGGCGGCACCGTGGGCAACAAGTACTATGAGTATCTGCCCGACCGCAGCGACTACGCCACCGACTGCTACGTGGACGATGAGGACCAGCAGGTGTTCTCCATCATCACCGTCTCCGAGGACGCCATCACCGGCAAGGCCTACCAGTGCCAGGACAGCGACACCGACGAGAAGGAAGAGATGGACGCATGGAACAACTGGAAGGTCGTGGACAGCTACGAGATCCGCAACACCGTCCGGGACGGCAAGAAGGTCACGGATTATACGGACGTGAAGAGCAGCGACTGGTACTATGACGCCGCCGCGTTCGTCACGGAGAACAAGCTGGTGGCCGGCGAGGAGGCCTACCAGTTCGGCGGCAATGAGATCATCACCCGCGCCGAGGCGGCCCAGGCCCTCTATAACCTGGCCGGCCGGCCCGACTGCCAGCTGACCACCGCCTTTACCGACGTGACCGTCCGCAGCCAGCAGCGTGACGCCATCTCCTGGGTCTATCAGCAGGGCATCATGCTGGGCACCAGCGACGGTGTGTTCTCTCCCGATCAGCCTTTGACCCGGGGCATGTTCGCCACCATCCTGGCCCGCTATGCCAAGCTTCAGGGCATGGATATGTCCACCATGGTGGATTTGAGCACCTTCACCGACGCGGCCAGCATCCCCGGCGCCTACGCCGACGGCGTGCGCTGGTGCGCGGCCAACAAGATCGTGGAGGGCCGGTCTGACGGCACGTTTGCCTCTCAGGCCAGCCTGACCCGGGCCCATATGTCCACCATGCTCATGCGCTTCGTGCAGCTGGGCAAGTGACAGGGTTGAGAGAAAGCAGCAGGGAACCATGAAATAAAGTGTGCGGGGCCGGCAGTCTGCCGGCCCCGCATTGTTTGCTTTTCAGGAGCGCTTCCGGGCCTCCTGGATCAAATGCTTGGCTTCCTCCTTGGTGAGTACGCTTCCGCTGGAGAGGACTTTGCCGTCCACCGCCAGCGCAGGCGTGGTCATCACGCCCATGGCGGCGATCTGGGCGAAGTCCGTCACATGCTCCACCACCGGCTCCTGCCCCAGCTCCGTCAGGGCCGCCTTTACGGCGTCCTCCAGTGCGTTGCATTTGGCGCAGCCGGAGCCCAGCACCTGGATCCCCGACGCCTGGCCGCCCTGCACAGGGGCGGCTTCTTGCCTCTTTTTTCCGAAAAGATTCATGTTTGTTCCTCCTTCAATCAAATGAGATAGGGTGCCAGCAGGTTGAACAGGCACCCCACCAGCAAAATGCCCCCTGTACAGATGGCCACGAACACTGCCAGCAGCCGGGGCCGCACGGCCTTGCGCAGCATGATGAGCGACGGCAGGGAAAGGGTGGTCACCGCCATCATGAACGAGAGCACCGTGCCAAGCAGGGCACCCTTTGCCAGCAGCGCCTCCGCCACGGGAATGGTGCCGAAGATGTCCGCGTACATGGGGATGCCCACCAGCGTGGCCAGCACCACGCCCAGAGGGTTGCCGCGTCCTAAGAGGCTCGTTACCCAGTCCTGGGGGATCCAGTTGTGGATGAGGGCGCCCACGCCCACACCCACGAGAATATAGGGAAAGACGCTTTTCAGCGTGCCCAGCATCTGTTCCCGGGCCCAGAGGAGCCGCTGGCGGCGGGTAAGGGTCGGGGCGTCCGACCCGGCGCACACGGCGGCGCGGACAAAGGGATCCACCTGCTCCTCCATGTGCAGGCGCTGGATGAGCGACCCGCCGGCCACGGCGATCACCAGGCCCATGACCACGTAGATCACCGCCACCCGTGCGCCGAAAATGCTCATCAGCAGCACCAGGCTGCCCAGGTCCACCATGGGGGAGGAGATGAGGAAGGAGAACGTCACTCCCAGCGGCAGCCCCGCCCCCGTAAAGCCCATGAACAAAGGGATGGAGGAGCAGGAGCAAAAGGGGGTCACCGTGCCCAAAAGGGCGGAGACGGTGTTGGCGCCCAGCCCCCGGAACCGGCCCAGGATGCGGCGGCTGCGCTCTGGCGGAAAGTAGCTTTGAATGTAGGATACCAGAAAGATCAGCACGCACAGCAAGATGGTGATCTTGATGGTGTCATAGAGGAAAAACTGTACGCTGCCGCCCAGACGCCCGGATAGGTCCAGGCCCGCGGCGGAGAGCAGCGCGCCGATGCCCCGGCTGAGCCACTGCATGCCCAGCACCTCATTTTGGAAAAAGCTCCACAGTTCCATAGTGCCTCCATAGAATCTGATATATCAAAAATTTTTGATGTATTGTGCCGGAAGAAACGCCATCTGGGAAGATGGCGTTTGCACGTTTATGCAAGCGGCTGGTCTGGCTTGAGCGAGGCCAGCAGAGCCATGGCCCGCTCCAGTCCGGCCTGGCTGAGCCGGTAGTGGGTCCACTTTCCCTCCTGGCGGCTTTGAACGATGCCGGATTCGCACAGGATCTTCATGTGGTAGGAAAGGCCCGATTGGGTCAGCTCCATGGGCTCCTGCAGCACGCAGGCACATTTCTCCCCGCTGCGCAGCTGCTCCAAAATGGCCAGGCGCTTGGGGTCGCACAGTGCCCGGAACACCTTGGCGTTTTCCTGAAAGTTATGGTCCATACCAGGTCCTCACATCAAAAATTTTTGATACGTAAAGCGTACCACACCGCAGCGCGGCTGTCAAGGGGGTCTCAGAAGGGGATGATCAGGGCGCCCGGCACCATGAGGCCAAGACCGGCCGGAGATGTCTTTCCAGCACCATCAGCCAGGAAAAAATCAGCACCACGCCGGTGCACGGCGGCTGCGGCTGAGCCCGTGGAGCGGATGCTGCACTTGGCCGGAGAATGGCCGTGATCCCTGTAAACAGGGCGGATAAAAACGCCATGGGGAGCCAGAGCATACCAATCGCCTCTGATTTATGGAAGCAGAAAGCTATCACGGCGCCGCATATCTGAAAAGAGCTGTTTCCAGCCTGGCGGATTCGGCCGCTTCTGTCAATGAACCCGGCAGGCCTGTTTGGAAAAATCGGATACGCCGGAAAGACATGCCAACCGGCAGCGGATGGCTGGAGCCGGTCTGAGCAAAAGCGCGGGGATGGTTTGCGCTGTTTGCGAAATGGGGACAGAACAAAGCACGCGCCCCCGGGCCAACAGCCCGGGGGCGCAAGAGGAAGAGGGAGGTTTTTAGAGTTTTATAAACGCCGGCGTTATTCGAAGAAAGAATACCTGGTCCCGAGGCCCTTTTCCAGCGCGCCGTGGTACAGCATGGCGGCGGTGGCCACATCCTGCACGGCCATGCCCACGGTATCGAAAATGGTGATCTCCTGGTCGTTTTCCCGGCCGGGCTTCTGACCGAGGATGATCTGGCCGATCTCACCGTAAATATCGCTGATCTGGATGATGCCTTCTTCCACGGCGTGGTGGGTCTCACCGTTTTTCACGCACAGATCGATAGAGTCGTGTAAGATCTTTGCGCCCCCGAACACGTCCCAGAAACGCTCCACCGGGTCGGGCAAATCGGCGC
>CAUWEK010000201.1:0-10112 GCA_963557435.1 uncultured Dysosmobacter sp. | reverse complement strand
TTTCCGTGGATCAATTCTTTTTCCCTGACAAGCTCAACGGAGAGAGTACCTGCCGGAAACAGATTGATGTCATGCTCAATTCAATGAACGAAAAAGAACTCACTGTAATGAAACATACCGCAGAGGGACTTCAAAGAGCCCGTGAAACGGAGGATGCGTAAGAGAAATACGCACCTCCGTTTTTTTGCGCTGTTTTGGGGGAAGCGCACTAACGGCAAGCAGGGCAAGTGTGGCCACACTTGCTATTTTTGTAGCCCGAAGGGCCGCAAAAACGCTTGTTGGGGAGCCTCCCCAAACCCGGCACTTCGGGACAAAATGTCCCGAAGTAAATTGTCTGCGTCACCGTCGCTACCGCTCCTGTTCCTTATTCTTGTGCCCGTCCGTCATGCCCAGCAGATAATCAATGTTGGTCTTGACCGCCACGGCCTGCCGCATTTCCTGTTGGGCGGCCCGGTACTTGGCGTACAGGGCCTTTTTCTCCACCGCCAGCTTACGGCGCTTTTCTTTTAATTGGGCCATCTTGGGCAGTTTGGCCCCGTCCAGCAGATCGTTCAAAGTGGCCTTGGCTGCCCAGTAGTCCGCCAACTCCGCCTCGTGCTGGGTCAGAAATCTCTTGCTATACTTGACCGCCTTGTACTCGTCGAACACGGGCCGGGTCTTGGCGTATTGCACCACGGCTCCCATGAGCTCGGAAGTATAGGCAAGGTCAGCCTCGGTCTGCCGGAGTTGCTCCATCAGCGCATGGAAACGGGCAGACGCAGCCTCGGCCTCGGTGGTGAGCTGGTCATATTCGCTGATCTGATGCTCCTGCATGAATTGCAGCGCAGCAGCCATCTGTTTGAGGTTATACACCTTGGCCCACCGCTCATAGTCCGGGCCTTTCCCAGAGCGGAGCCGCTCCTGTATGTCCACGATCAGATCGACACGCCTGGGCGCAGCAGGGGCCGGAGCGTCCAGCTTCGGCAGGGGGCGCTTGCCCGCAATTACATCCCGGATGTCCCCGGGGTCAAAGCCTTCCCCGAGGGTAGACGAGCGGAGCCGGGTGGCCCGCTGCTGCCCCGGCACAAGGAATGAGATCGCACCGCCACGCCCCCGCTTGACCGCATAGCCGGACTCCTCCATGAGCCGAAGAAAGGCGTCAAAGCTATCCGGGCCTTTGGCAAGGGCATCGCAGATGGCCGCCCGCAGCCGTTCTTTGTAGGAGGGCTGGCGCTCCGTCCCCAGCCATGCTCCGTAATGGAGAAAGCGGCCCTTGCTATGTAGCTTGGGGTTGGTAATCACGGACAGGTCATTTTCCAGACACACCCGGTCAGAGAGCCGCCGCACCGCCCGGGCCGAGCCGATGAAATCCCGGAACTTGTGGGAGCAATCCAGAGAAGTGGAGTTGTAGTAGATGTGGTTATGAATGTGCTGGCGGTCTGTGTGGGTAGCAACGAAAAAGGCGTACTTGCCCTTTGTCCAGCGCATCGCTGTTTCATAGCCCATCCGGTTTGCCTCCTCCGGGGTGATCTCTCCCGGCTTGAATGACTGCCGGATCTGATAGCACAGCACATCGGCGTCCCGCCGCTGCTCCCGGCCAGTGGCGGCCTTGTACTTGGCCTTGGAGAGCAGGAACTCCGCATCGGCGGTCATGTGGTCGCACTCATAGGAGGAAATCAATTCGCCGCCCTGCGTCTTGTCCGGGTTTTGCCCATAGTCAAACCGCTCTTTCAAGGATTGGGCGACGGTTTCCCCCTTGCTGATCTTGTGCTTTTTGAAATAGGTTGTGGCCGTAGGCAGCCCTCCTTCCTATATAAGAAACGGCGGCTGTTGCCAGCCGCCGCTCGGACTTTGGGACAAGTTGTCCCGAAGTATTAGCCTGTGATGAAATCCTGCAAGGAGTATTTCAGCGAGTAGAGCCTGTCCATAAGCCAGTCAGCGATGGCTGGGATGCCAAAGGGCGAAACGAGAAACGCCAGTACAAGGAACACCACGCTGCCCAGCGTCTGGCCGCCGATGAACAGGACAAGGGCCAGCAGGGTCAGCACCACGCAGCCTATATGACACAACGCCGAAGCCACGCAATAGAGAAATGACACGATGGCAACGAGCAGGGTCAGCGCCACCACAAAGGGGGCGGCAAGGATTTTGAGAACGATCATATCAGCTACCTCCCGTAAAATCTGCTGGGTTTGTGCTTCTATTATCATTGTACCTCTGAAAAAATCGGGGTACAAGGATGTCGAGCTGATATGCTTTGAAAAGGAAAGCAAGAATAGACCTGTTGAAAGAGGAACATAAAGGTTATATAATTATCCCAGTTTATTATTGGGGGAGAATCATAATGGATGCCGGACTTTTAGTTTATGCAACTGATATTTTAGGCGATACTGATCATGGCTTAAGCGGAAGTAAGATTGCCAAATATTCTGTGGGATACGCTATTCAGTATAATGTAAAAATTCCTTATGCATCTTATCCATTTCCCAAGAAGGTTCCCAATAAGCGAACAGCGCTATTAGAAAATTTGAAGTGTTTTAGTGAGGCGCAGCGCATCCACATCATTAAAGAGCTCTGCGAATTGCCAGAGTTATCTTCCAGTCCTGATGTTTCAAGGTTAAAGCAAATAATTACCCAGCGTACTGGTGGTGATGAAGCGCTTTCGGTAGATACCAAGATAATTGCCAAAACACGCCACTGGTTAGACTCTTATCCCAGAGCTCAGAGAGCATATGAGCAAGCCATAGAGAAGTTTGAAAATGGAGAATACCAGAGAAACACCTTGGATGATATGCGCTTTTCTCTGGAGATGTTAGTCAAAGATTTACTAAAGAATGAGCGCTCACTAGAAAACAATAAAAATGACTTAGCCACGGCGCTAAAATGTCGGAAGGTTTCTGCGGAATTCCGCAATATGGTAACAACTTTGGTCTCATATTTTTGTACCTATCAAAATGACCATGTGAAGCATAACGACAATATAAAAGAGAATGAGCTTGAATATACCATTGAGTTTACTAGCACGGTCATGAAGTTTTTGATTAAAACTTTGGGATAGCGGAAAAAGGGAGAGATAGCATCTATACGAAAGCTATCTCTCCCTTTATATTATCTACAACTCCACCACCGCCGACAGCTTTTTCAGCAGATCGGACAGCGGCCCCCAAAGGTCAGCATAGTCCCGTTGTAGGGCCTTGATCTCGTCGGGATAAATGCCGCCGTAGGTGTTCACATGGATCGCCACTTGGTTGAGGTTGTTGGCGCACCGCCGCTGGAGGGACACCAGCTCCCGGATGTCCGAAAGGTCAACATGGAGTACATAGCCATTCAAAGACATTTTCCGAATATAGGCCCCCATGTTGGAAATGCCCGCCTCGGCCATGCGTTCCCCGATCAGCGCCTGCTCCTCCGGCGTCACCATGACATGAAGATGGACACAGCGGCGGCGTTTCTTTGTCACCGCTCCTCACGCTCCCCGCTCCTGTGCTTGTTGGGGGGCTCCTTCACCTTGTCCAGCTCCTTTTCCGGGGGCTGGGGCGGCAGGGCCGGGGCGTTGTTCAGCAGGCCGTCGATCATGTTGTAGCTCTGCTCGGTGGATAGTTCCACGGTTTTCAGCGGGTTATCCTGTTCGTGCATAATACCTCCTATCTCTCGTCACGGCGGGGAGCGGACTTCTTGGGGGCGGTCTGGCCCCGGTGCTCCTCGGCCTGTTTTTGGGCGGTTTTCATCTGCTGGGCAATCGGTTGTTTCTCATCCTTGTGGGCCTTGGCCGCCGCTTGGCGCTCCACCCCATGAGCACGGGCGGCAAGCTGCTCTGGGGTGACATACTCTTTCTCCACATAGCTGCCGAAGTCGGGGTAAAACCATGTCAGCCGCCTTTGCTCCGGGACATGGTGGGCATCCTCCCATTTGCCCACCACCTGAGTCTGGGCGTCCATCTGCCGCCGGATGTCCAGATTTTCACGGGCGGGCCGCAGCTCATAGTCCCGCATTTCCCGATCCGTCAAGGGCTGAGCATAGGTGATCGCACCCCATGCCTGGAACGCCTCGCCCGGCACCTGCTGGCGGGTAAAGTAAACATCCATGTGGATCGGGCGGTTGAAGTAGCTCTTGGGGTAGGTGCCGATGTCGATGGGCCGCTGGGTGGAGTAGTATTTGTAGGTTTCCTTGTCCGGGGCCTGCTCCACCTCCTGCACATGATAGCGCCGCTGATAGTCCTCGGCCCGGTTGTGCAGGTCACGCTCGGCCATATCCGGCTCGTTGTGGTAGTGACCCCAAAAGTAGTCCCGGTGTCCGTCCTGCTCGTTGAATTGCCATGTCACATAGGGGTTCGGAGCCTTGGGGTTTCCCCCCAGCACAAAGCCGCATTTGTTATCAAACAGGATCGTGCGGCGGATCACATAATCCGCATTGATCTCCACGGGCATCCTCCTTTCCGAAATGTTAGCACTATTTCCGCAAAACCGGGGCGGACGGGAAAAGGTATTGCCCCCTCCCGAACCGGCCCCGGAAAGCCTTGTGGCAAGCGGGTTTTCCGGGGCCAAATGCTAACGCATTACCCCCGGTATTTCCGCATATAGCCCCGCTGCTTTTTGAGCCTTGCGGCCTTGGCGCAGCCGGGGGAGCAATACCGTGTCCGGCCATTGGGGAGAAAGGCCCTGCCGCATACCGGGCAGGGTCGGGTTTCCAGGGCGGGGCCTTCCGCAGCGAGGGACGCCTCCAGCACGGGATCATTGGGCAGCACCGCCTCCCGGAAGTAGCGGCACAGCGCCCCCGTCCAGCACTTTTCCAGCATATAGCAGGGACAGTCCAGCGGCAGGCAGCCCACATCCCGGTCATAGTTGGCGCACAGCCTTGTCACCAGCTTGCGGATGGCCGCCTTTTCCTCACGGGTCAGCTCTCGGGCCACCGCTTCACCTCCCGTCGCCAGCGCCTTTCAGCAGCTCCCGGTAGCAGGCCACGCACCCAATCCCCCGCCAGTAGGGGCAGTCGTGGCAGCGGGAGCCCTCCGGGGCCTTGACAGGCTCGGGCTGCTCATACCGGGGAACCTGCTGCATCATCGTTTCATAGGGACTGTTGGTGAATTTCATTTGTCGCCCTCCGTTTCGTCCTCTTCGTCCTCCTCGTCCCACGGCGGGGTATCGTCGTAGGTTTCCAGCTCGTCCCCGTAGTCCTCCTCGGTTTCAGCGGCCCGCTGCTGCTTGGGGCGGTACACCTTGAAATACCACCCGGCTCCGCCGCCCACCAGCGCCACCGCCAGAATGAGCAGGAGCGTCCCGGTGTTTCCACCCGCTTGTTCGGGTTCCGGCTCGGGGGTGGGCTCCGGCTCCTCCACGGGTTCGGGCTCCGGCTCCGCCCCCACGCACTCGGTCATATTGGTGGAGCATACCGGGCAATCCATATTGATCGCCCCGGCCACGCACTTTTCCGTACAGGTACACTCGGGCAGTTCCGTCCCGGACGCCTCCAGAGCGGCCAGCAGATCGTCCTCGTCCACCACGCTGAAAAAGTAGGTTTCATATTGTTCAGCGTCCTCGTCGGTGGGCTTGTCGTAGTCAATGACGATGTAAAAGGTGCTGCCGCCGCTGGTCTGGACGGTGATAAATTGCTTGTTGGTGTGCCCGTCGTAGAGCAGATCACGGGTCACAAGGTTGCCCTCCTCCGTGAAGCCCTCGCCGGGCTCAATGATGGGCTCGGGGGTGGTGGTTTCCTCCGCCGGGTCAAGGCCCTCCCATTCGGGGCCGCCCCCGGCGTAGGCCGTGACGGAGAAGCCGCACAGAAGAACAGCGGCGCAAAACGCCGCTGTCAGCATCTTAATTCGCTTTTTCATTCGGTATCCTCCTTATCCTCGGTTTCGGACTTCGGGATATTTTGTCCCAAGGTGGCCCCGGCCCGGATCTGCTGGAGCACCACGGGCAGCTCGGCAAGGGGGATGCTCATACCCCGCACGATGTCCACGATCTCGCTGTTTTCCGCCTCCACCTTTTTCTGTTCCAGCTCCTTCAGCCGGGTCTGCTGTTCGGTGATTTTGGCCTTGACCTTTTCAATCTCGGCCTCGATCTTTGCGCTTTTGGAAATTGCCATGAAAGCCTCCTTTACGGTAAACGCCCGTAGGCGTAGAAATGAGATTGCCAATAGCTGCTGTTGAGGTTGGCGTAACTGATGGGATCTCCACAATGGAGCATCCAGCCATCGCCCACATATAACCCACAATGGCTGACCCCCGGCGTGTCGTAGGTGCCGACAAAAAACACCAGATCGCCCGGCTGGGGTGAGCTGGTGGGGGTGCAGTAGTTGTATAGGCCCTGTGCGCCCAGCCGCCCCACATCCCAGCCGCATTGATTGAGCACCCATGAGAGGTAGCCAGAGCAGTCAAAGGAAGTGGATGGGCTGGAGCCGCCCCACACATAGGGATAGCCGATGTACTTCTCCGCCTCGGTGAGCAGGGCGGAAAAGGTTTCGTCCGCCAGATATTCCTCGGGGACTTTATGCTCCACGGGTTCGCCCGTGTACTTGCCCACATAATCGGAGCCGGGGAACAGATCGGGACGGTTGCCCAGCGTCGCCATGTAGAGGGCATACCGGGAGAGTTGTTCCTCGCCCATGATGTAGACAGGCAGGTGGGAAAGGTTTTCGCTTTCCAGCGTGACATAGCAGATATACCATGTGTAGGGATCGCCCTCTGCGTCATACCGGGTTTCCGTTACCACCGTTTCCGTGAGCGTGTACTGGCGGTCAAAGAGCATCTGCAAAGTGTCCTGCACCTCGGCCAGCGTCCATTCCCCCTCATGCCATGCGCTGATGATGGACAGCAGCACATAGGGATCGTGTTCTATTTCATCGAGGTCGAAATGGTATTCGTCGTAGCTGTGGGTGCTGGTGTAGGTGTCCAGATAGTTTTGCAGCTCGGCCTCCATGCCGGAATAGGCGGCTTCGGCCCCCAGCAGGTCAGCGTCCTCGGCGGGATAGGTGGATGCCCCCACAGCCCCCGCTGTGCCGTTGCCCAGCGTTGCCAGCGAGGACATACAGGACTGCATCATCACCAGCAGCAGGAACACCGCCACAAACAGCAGCGCCCCCACGGGATGCCGCTTGACGAAGCCCACGGCCCGGGCCGCCAGCTTTTCTGTGGTGACTGCTGTTTTTTCAGCGGCCTTGGCCCCTTGCTTGGCGGCCTCCCGTGCTTGTTTGGCATATTGCCGCTTGATCTTCTGCTTTTGGATCAGCCGGGACAGGGCGTTGCCCCGCATTTCCGGGTGCTCCTGGGCAGCCATGCGGTAGTGATAATCCGCCGTGGCCTTGATGTGCCTGGACTCGGCCTTGCGGACAGCCTTGGCCGGGTGTTCCCGGATTTTCTTTTGCACAAACCGCTTGCCGTGGCGCAGGGCGGACTCGCCCACCAGCTCGGAGCGGTGAGCGCCCTCGGTGCCCACATTTTCCTGCTCCACCTCAAACATCTTGCCATGCACATAACCGTGAACGCCGCCGCCCACCGTCCCGGCCACCCGGCGAACCGGGCCGGGCGGCTTGGGCGGTTTCTGCTTCGCCAGCTTTTCCTTGGCCTTCTCCAGCTTTTCACCCCGCTTTTCCATGCGGAGCTTGCTGGCGGCGGTCTGTTCCTGTTGGCTCTTGTGGCGGAACTTGGACTTGGGGGACTTCGGGACATTTTGTCCCGAAGTGGCCCCTGCCTTATTCGTCTTTTCGGTCATGGGCCATATCCTCCGGGCGGGTGGTCAGCAGGTTATAGATTTCTCCCTTGGGGAACCGATCCACAAACGGGATGGTCACATTCCCATAGAACAGCAGCCCCTCGCCGGAATTGGAGTGGGTGATATAGGAGAGCTGATGATCGGAAATCCCCAGCTGCTTGGCAAGGATTGCCCGGTCACTTTGGGCCTGCGACAACAGGATCAGAAAATCCGTGTTGTCCAGAATGTTGGAAATGGCCGGGCTTGCCAGCAGGTCTTTCACATTCTGCGTGAGGGCGCTGGGGACGCAGCCCTTTTTACGGAGCATCTTCCAAACAGCTACAAAGTAGCTGGCGGTGAGCTCGTCCCGCAGCAGGATATGGAACTCGTCAAAGTAGCACCATGTAGCGATCCCAGCCTTGTGGTTGGCGTTCACCGCCGCCGTGACAAACTCGTTGGTGGTGTGCATGGCGATTTTGCGGAGGTTTTCGCCCAGCCCTTTGAGGACGATGCACACCACCCGGGAATTGAGGTTGACATTGGTGGGGTGGTTGAACAGGTTGAGGGAGCCGGTACAGTAGAGCTCCAGCGCCGTTGCCACACGGCGGGCCTCCGGCTCCGGCTGCTTCAAAAGCTCCTCGTACAAATCCTGCAACAGCGGGGTTTTGGCCGTTTCCAGCCCCAGCGCCATTTCCCGGTACACCAGCCGCACACAGCGGTCAATCACGGTTTTCTCAATGGGCTGCAAGCCTTCCCGTCCGCCCACAATCAGCTCGCACAGGGACAACAAAAAATCCGCCTTCATAGAAAGCGGACTTTCATCGTCGTTGGCGTTCATCTGCAAATCCATAGGCGAAATGTGGTGGGGACTGTCCGGAGCGATCTCGATGACCTGCCCGCCCAGCCGCTGCACCAGCGGGGCGTATTCGCCCATCGGGTCTACCACAATGATCCGGTCGTTGGTGGCAAGGAATACATTGATCAGCTCCCGCTTGGCGGCAAAGCTCTTGCCGGAGCCTGTGGAGCCGAGATACATCCCGTTGGCGGATTTCAGCTTCTTGCGGTCAGCCATGATGACATTATGGGAAAGGGCGTTCATGCCGTAGTAGAGCGCCTGCCCTCCCATGCGAAGCTCCCGGGTCATAAAGGGAATGAAGATGGCCGTGGAACTGGTGGTCATGCCCCGCTGGATCTCGATGCCGTTATACCCCAGCACCAGCGAGGACACGAAGCCCTGTTCCTGCTGCCAGTCCAGCCGCTTTAAGGCGCAGTTGTATTTCTGTGCGATGCCGCCCACGGTGAACACATCGTTTTCCAGCCGCTGCCGGGTGGGAGCGATGTTCACCACGGTAAAGGTCAGCAGGAACATCCGCTCGTTGCGGGACTGGAGATCGGCCAGCAGCTCGGCGGCGTCCTTGGAAAAGGTAATGAGGTCAGGGGGCAAAATCTCCATATCGTACCCGGCCCGCACAGCCTTTTTCTGTTCCTCGGCCTTCATGCGGCCAATGTCAGAGATTTTCCCCTTGATGGTCTTGATGGCTTTGAGCTGATCCACCGTCTGGATATGCAGCGTGATGGTCAGCTCGGCGTCCAGCTCCAAGATTTCCGCCAGCAGCTTGTCCGAGAGCTCCGACGCTAAAATCTGCAAGTAGGATGCTGCACCCCACGACTGGCCCACCCGGAAAGTCCGGGATTGCCGGAAGTCGAAGCTGTCCGGGGCGATATAGTCCTTCGTCCCCATACCGTGCTGGGGAATATCTTTCCACGAAAAGCGGAACGGCTCCCGGCTCCCCGGGTGCATCTGGCCGTGGAGCACCGCCAGACGGTCACGGCCATCCAAGGGCTGGGACTGTACCCCCAGCCGTTTGAGGTTACCCATGACATCGGCCTCTACACGGCCCAGCCGGGGCCGGGCCTCGGCAATGCTGCCAGCGGGCAGCCCAAAGGTGATGTACTTGGTGCGCTCAATGCCGTTGTTGCTCTTGGCGATCTGGCCTTTGAGCATCTCCACATATTCATGCCGGATGCTGTTGAACTCGTCCTCCTGTTCCGAGATATTCACCTTGTAGCGGTTGGCGCTGCGGGAACGGCGGTTGACAAAGGAAAGCTGAAAGGGCAAGGAACTGTCGAAGTAGTTGAGAAATGAGCTCCACCCGCCGAAGATGGCGGTCTGATCCTCGGTGGACGCCACGGCGTAGTTGATGTCCTCATATTCCACGGTCTTGGTATAGAGCCCACCGGGGAGCTGACACACCCCGTCCGGGTGCATCGCCACATAGGGGATGCTCTGCTGGGCGGACACCACCGCCCGGCGCTCATTTCTTTTTGCGTTTGGTTTTGTTTTGGCTGCGTTCAATAGACTCCTCCTTTCCCGTGAATGGAGCATAGATATTCTGCGTCCGATAGGGCCGGATGCCGGGGCGCAGGAACTTGGTGTTGATCATG
>CAUWEK010000200.1:0-10394 GCA_963557435.1 uncultured Dysosmobacter sp. | reverse complement strand
CCAGGGCACTTTGCTGATCTTCGCTGTCCGGCAGGAGCTGGGAGTCATCCTGTTCCTCCGGCAAAACCAGAGAAGGGGGGCTTCGGAAGCTATGAAAGAGCATGGCAGCCACCACCAGCACCACCGCCACCAGAAAAACCGCGGTGATCCGGTTGAGCTTGCGTCTGTCCATGTCTGCCCTCCTTTCTTTCCGGCAAAAGCGGGTCTCAGGCCTGATAGTCCGCCGGGCGCTCGCCCCGTCCGAAGTGCCACAAGATGGCGTCGGCGATCCGGCGGCAGGCCAGGCCGTCACCGTAGGGATTCACCGCGTGAGCCATCGCCTCATAAGCGGCCTTGTCCCGGATCAAACGGGTGGCCATAGTAACAATATCGTCCTGCACCACACCGCAAAGCCGCACGGTGCCGGCTTCCACGGCCTCAGGCCGCTCCGTCTCCCGGCGCATGACCAGGACCGGCTTACCCAGGGCGGGGGCCTCCTCCTGCAGTCCGCCGGAGTCGGTCATGACCAGATAGGACCGGGCCATGAGATTGTGCATCTCGTCGGCAGGCAGGGGATCGATCAGATGCACACGGGGCGCGCCCCGCAGGTAGGTATTGACTGCCTCCTGCACCACCGGACTCAGATGAACCGGGTACACCAGCTCCACGTCCGGATTCTCCTCGGCCACCTGCCGCAGGGCCAGCATGATATTTTTCATGGGCTCACCGTAATTTTCGCGGCGGTGGCAGGTGACAAGGATGATCTTCTTCTCTCCGTAAGGCAGCCGGTTCAGCTCTTCCGTGGCAAAATGATAGTCCGGCCGCACGGTGGTCTTCAGCGCGTCGATGACAGTATTCCCCGTGACGAACAATCCGTCGGTGATGCCCTCCTTGAGGAGGTTATTTTTATTGTTAACGGTGGGGCAGAAGTAGAGGTCCGCAATAGCGGACACCATTTTGCGGTTCATCTCCTCAGGGAAGGGAGAATATTTGTCGTAAGTACGAAGGCCGGCCTCCACATGGCCCACCTTCACCTGGTGATAGAAGGCGGACAGGGCCCCTGCAAAAGTGGTGGATGTGTCGCCGTGGACCAGGATCATGTCGGGCTTGAGGGCCTCGATGGCCTCGTCCATACCAATGAGACACTTGCTGGTGATAGTGGAGAGGGTCTGCCGGGGCGTCATGATGTTCAAGTCATAGTCCGGCTTCAGGTCAAAGACCTCCAGCACGGAATCCAGCATCTGGCGGTGCTGGGCAGTGACGCAGCAAAGGCTCTCCACCTCCGGACGGGAGGCCAGTTCCTTGACCAGGGGGCACATCTTAATGGCTTCCGGCCGCGTGCCGAATACGCTCATGATACGAAGCTTGTCCATCTTATGATTCCTCATCTTTCCCGGGTTCCTTCCGGTGCCCGTGCTCTTTGATCTCCTCCAGCTCCTCATGGAGCTCTTCCCGCAGTTCCTCCTCGACCTCCTTGGGGAACACCACCCGGGCGGCCACCACCGCCACAATGCAAAGCGCCGCGAAAAGGAGCATGGCCTTGCCCTCACCGCCGGTGGTCAGCACCACGGCGGAAAGGCCCAGAATAGCGGAGATAACATACAGCGTGGCCACCGCCTGCTTTTGGTTGAGACCCATGTCGATCAGCCGGTGATGGATATGGCTGCGGTCGGCGTGCATGGGGCTTTGTCCGTGGGCGATGCGGCGGATAAACGCAAAGGCCGTATCGAAAATCGGCAGGCCCAGGATCAAAAACGGCACCACAAAAGAGATGACCGCATAGTACTTGAAAAGGCCCTGAATGGACATGGTGGCCAGAATATAGCCCAGGAACGTGGCGCCGGTATCGCCCATGAACATCTTGGCAGGGTTGAGGTTATACGGCATGAATCCAACACACGCACCCACCAGCGCCGCCATGACCACCGCCACCTGTGCCTCAGAGGCCAGCATGGCAATGACCAGCATGGTAGTGGCGGAGATAGCGGAGACACCGTTTGCAAGGCCGTCCAGTCCATCGATCAGGTTCACGGAGTTGGTGATGGCCACGATCCAGAGGATGGTGAAGGGAATGGACAGCCCGCCCAGGACCCAGTAGACATTCTCCGAAAAGATATTGGGATTGGAAAACGCCTGAATGGTGACGCCGTGGGTGGCAGGGATGGCGGCGGCGATGATCTGCACCACAAATTTCAGCATGGCAGGCAGGGCCATGATGTCATCCACCACACCCAGCACCACAATGATCACCGCGCCCAGCAAAATGCTCTGGATCTCCGGCGTAATGGGGACAAAGAGCAGGATGCTCACCATAAAGCCGATGAAGATAGCCAGGCCGCCCAGGCGGGGGATGGGCACCTTGTGCATGCGCCGGGCGTCCTTGGGCACATCGATGGCGCCCACCTTGTAAGCAAAGGTCTTGACCACAGGCGTCATGAGGAAGCTGACCACCAGTGCCACCGCCATGGCCATGATCACATAGAACAGCAGTTGATTTCCAATATTCATGGAGGTCCTCCTCAGCGGGCCAGGAAGCCGACCTTCTTGTACACCTTGGACAAGGTGCGGTCAGCCACCCGGCTGGCCTTTTCGGCACCGGCGCGGTACACACTCTCCAAATACGCCTTGTCCGCCAGGAGGCGTTCCGTCTCCTCCCGGATGGGGCGCAGCAGCTCCACCACAGACTCGCCCACAGCCTTCTTGAAATCACCGTATCCGCGTCCGTCAAACTCCTGCTCGATTTCCTGGAAGCTCTTGCCCGCAGCCACGGAGTAGATCTGCATCAGGTTGGACACACCGGGCTTTTGCTCCTTGTCGTAGCGCACGCAGGCGTCGGAATCCGTAACGGCCTTTTTGAACTTGCGCATGATGTCCTCGGGCTTGTCCAGCATGTACACGCAGCCATTGGGGTCCTTGTCGGACTTGCTCATCTTGTTTGCCGGGTTGGCCAGGCTCATGACGCGGGCGCCGACAGGGGGAATGTAGGGCTCCGGGATGTTGAACACGTCGCCGTAGATGCCATTGAAGCGGGAGGCCACATCCCGGCAGATCTCCACATGCTGCTTCTGGTCGCCGCCTACGGGCACCAGATCCGCCTGATAGAGCAGGATATCCGCCGCCATCAGGGCGGGGTAGGTAAAGAGGCCCGCATTGATATTGTCGGCATTTTTGGCGGATTTATCCTTGAACTGGGTCATACGGGAGAGTTCGCCGAACATGGTGTAGCAGTCCAGCACCCAGCCCAGTTGAGTGTGGGCGGGCACATGAGACTGGATGAACAGCGTGTTCTTCTCCGGATCCAGTCCGCTGGCGATATAGGCCGCCACCTGGGTCAGCGTGTGCCGGCGCAGGTCGGCAGGCACCTGACGCACCGTGATGGTGTGCAGGTCGGCCAGCATGTAATAGCAATCATATTCATCGGCCAGGGCAGCCCAGTTCTTGATGGCGCCCAGGTAGGAGCCCAGGGTCAGGTCGCCGGAGGGCTGGATGCCGCTCAAAATCCGCTTTTTGCGCACTTCGTTTTCCATTGTATTCCACCTCAAAATCAATGCCGTCCCACCCTGCGGGCGCAAAACGGCAATTTAACTTTTATAGTATAGCATGGACATCTGGAAAGTGCAATTCCCTCTTGCCACAAAAAGGAGCCGCTTCGCGCCGGAACAGCGCGAGGCGGCTTTACAAAATCAGCAGCAATCCCAGGGCCACCAGCAGTTCCTCGTCCGCATCCTCCCGAAACAGCAAAAACAGCAGTACCAGGATCAAAAGATCCCCGGTGTCCACATGCTCCAGATGCAGATGGTCCAGCGCATGGCGCAATGTATCGGACAGCGCGTCCGTGACGCGGCCGCCAAATGGGGAGGAGGCAGCCTGCGCGTGCGGTTCATGCCGTGGTTCCCGACTATTTTCCTCCCGGGGCTGCTCAAAGGGCGGGCGGTGGTCGGATTCTCCATCCGGGCGCCGGGTCCGGGCGGCATCCGTCCCAGGCGGCGCGTCCTCCTGGGGGACGCGGGTGTATGTACCGTTGTCATTTCGGATATAGCGGTTGTACATCCATCATCCCTCCCACTGGGCCAGCAGTGTCTTGCCCAGATGAAACAGCCGGGCCAGCTGTAATGCCCGCTCCACCTTCTCCTGCCGTTCTTCCTTCAAATAGGGCCGCAGGGCATACAGCAGCGCCCGGGCGTTGCTGTCCTGCTTGCCGCCCAGCTCCCGCACCAACGGCAAAAGCTTGGTGAGCATGGCCGGGTCGATCCCGCCCGCCAGGGAGGACAGCAGGGAAGCGCCATTGTCCCCGGAGGGCTGGTTGGATGAGGCCGGCGGCGGGGAGGGTGACGGGGAAGGCGGCGAGGATGTGTCGCCGCCCAGGGACTGGGCCAGCTGCATGATCTGCGCCATGGCTCCCGGATCGGAGAGGATCTGATTGAGCTTTTCATCAAATTCGGCCATGGGTCTTGCGCCGCCTTTCCCGCTCAGAGCGTTATTTCTGCATCGCCTGATTGATCCGTTCCACCAGGGCGGCGCCCTCCGCCGTGCTCATGACCTGGCGCATCATCTGCATCATTTCTCCCGGATTTCCCCGGGCAGCCGCCTGTGCTGCCCGCTGCAGCGACGCGCCGCGGTCCCCCTGGGTCAGCATCTGTAAGAGGGCCTGCCCATCCCGGGAGCCCATCAGCCGCTGGAGCATTGCAGGGTTGCTTTTCAGCTGCTCCACCAGCCGCGCGGTATGATCGTCCATAGTTCCTCCTAACGATTTGGTCCATTGGCTGTGTTCCATAGCAGTATATGCGACAGGAGCAAAAAAAGTGCCTGCGCTTTTGCGCAGGCACCAAATCTCAGTGGTCTTTCTTTTTACTTTTCTTGTATGTATCGCAGTCTGCCGCCAGCGGGCAGCCCTCGCACTTGGGTGAGCGGGCGGTGCAGACCTCACGGCCAAAGAGCACCATCCGATGGCAGAAGTCCGAGGATTCCTTGGGCGGGATCACCTGCCGCAGCTGCCGCTCCGCCTGCAGGGGGTCCTTGGTCCCGTCCGTCAGGCCCAGACGCCCCGTGATGCGGATGCAGTGGGTGTCGCACACATAGGCCTCCTGGCCGAACACATCCCCCAGGATCAGATTCGCCGTTTTTCTTCCCACACCGGGCAGGCCGGTCAGCTCCTCCATGGTACCGGGCACCTTGCCGCCGTACTCAGAAAGCAGCTTCTGCGCGCAGGCGACGATGTCCCGGGCCTTGCCATTATAAAAGCCGCAGGAATGGATGTACTGGCCCACCTCTGCCGGGTCAGCCTCGGCAAAGCTCTCCAGGGTGGGGAAGCGGGCATAAAGAGCCGGGGTCACCTGGTTGACCCGCTCGTCCGTGCACTGTGCGGACAGGCGGACGGCGAACAGCAGCTCGTAATCTTTCTTGTATTGCAGGGAGCAAAGCGCGTCCGGATATCGCTCCTTGAGCTTGTCAATGATCCGCTTGACGGCGGCCTTGGATTTCATGGCGATCACCTCTTATTCGACAGCATAGCATACCTTTCAGCAAAAGGCCAGGGAAAAAACCATGGAAATCTTCCCAGGAGTGTGGTATGATATACTACCAAATCATCGAAAAGGAGGGAACGCCATGCGACAGCCGCTGGCGGATGCCATCCGCCCCACCACGCTGGACGAGGTGGTGGGACAGCAGCACCTGCTCTGCCCGGGCGGTGTCCTGCGTCGTCTGATTGAAAACGGTACGGAGGCCAATATGGTGTTTTACGGCCCCTCCGGAACGGGAAAGACCACCGTGGCCAACATCATTGCCCAGCGGACCCAGAAAAAGCTCTACCGGCTCAACGCCACCACGGCGTCCTTACAGGATATCAAGGATATCATTGCCGACGTGGGCACACTGCTGGCGCCAGGCGGTATTTTGCTGTACCTGGACGAGATCCAGTATTTCAATAAAAAGCAGCAGCAAAGCCTTCTGGAATTTATGGAGAACGGCTCGCTGACGCTGATCGCCTCCACCACGGAAAACCCCTATTTTTATGTTTACAGCGCCCTGCTTTCCCGCAGCACGGTGTTTGAGTTCAAAGCTGTCTCTCCCGAAGAAGCCCAGCCGGCGGTGCTGCGGGCGCTGCGGCTGGAGCAGCAGCAAAGCTCTCTGCCGCTTACCTGGGAAGAGGGGGTGCCCCTCCAGATCGCCACGTCCTGCGGCGGTGATGTGCGCAAGGCCATCAACGCCGTGGAGCTTTTGTGCCAGGCGGCCCGCCCGGTGAACGGCCAGCTTTTGCTGACAAGTGCTGACGCTTCACAGCTTACGCAGCGCAGTGCTATGCGCTACGACCGGGATGGAGACGCCCACTACGATATCCTCTCGGCGCTGCAAAAATCCATCCGGGGCAGCGACCCGGACGCAGCCGTGCACTATCTGGGCCGGCTGCTGGAGGCTGGGGATCTGCTTTCGCCCTGCCGCCGTCTTTTGGTCATCGCCGCGGAGGACATCGGCCTTGCCTATCCCATGGCCATGGCCATCACCAAGGCGTGTGTGGACGCGGCGGTACAGGTGGGACTGCCGGAGGCCCGGCTTCCGCTGGCGGAGGCTGCCATATTGCTGGCCACGGCGCCCAAGTCCAACACGGCCCATAACGCCATCATCGCGGCCATGTCGGATCTGAAAAAGGGCCGGACCGGGGACATCCCCCGGCAGCTGCAAAATGTCCACGCCGATACCACCGGCTTTGACAACCAGCAGCATTATCTCTATCCCCATGATTTCCCTCACCGCTGGGTGCGTCAGCAGTATCTGCCGGATGCTCTGAAAAACGTGAAATACTACGAGTGGGGCGACAACAAGACCGAGCAGGCTGCCAAGGCCTACTGGGAGAAGATCAAGGGAGAGCCGCTTTGAATACCGTCTCCACCGGCGCACCCGCAAAGTTGGGCGGGGAGTAGACCCAGTGCTCCAGCACCCCGTCGGTGATCTGATACCGCAGCGGCGGAGGCGTAGGGTCCGGCGGAAGACGTTCAATGATCTGCAGCTTGATCTTCATGCGCTCTGGGCGGATGCTTTTGACGTATACGGATACAGCATCTCCTGGAGAAAGCCCCTCCCGCGCATCCGCCAGGCCCGACAGATTCGGCGTCAGCTCGATGAAGCTGCCGTATTCCTTCACACTGCGGACGATGCCCCGTACCGTCTCGCCGGGCGTGAACCAGCTGGCATTTTCCATCCAGGTTCCCAGCAGCTCCTTGTGGGTCATGGTCAGACGATGCTTGTTCTGGTCCGTGGAAAGCACTGCCGCCAGGATCTTCTGTCCCACCTGGAAGCGGTCTTTCGGATGCGAGATCCGGGCCACGGAGATCTGTTCAATGGGCAGCATGGCCACCACTCCGCGGCCGATGTCCAAAAACGCGCCGAAGGGCGCAAGGTGTGTCACCCGGGCTGCTACCACCGCCCCCGGCGGGAGCTTCAGCAGTGCATCCAGTGCCTGCTCCTGGGGAATGCGGCGGGAAAGCCGGGCCACCGGCGCACCTTTTTCATCACTTTCCAAAGAATTAACTGTAAAGCATATTTGCTTTCCTACTTTTGAAATCACAGATATTTCACGTTCCGCGCCGCTGATCCAGGGGGAGAGAGCCTCCGCTCTGGGCAGTATTCCGGCCACCGGGCCCAGGGAGAGATGAAGATTTTGCTGGGGGTCACATCGCTGTGCCACCGCCTCCAACACATCGCCGTGCTCCATGGCGTCGCGCAGGGATGAAATAGAAAAGGCCGGCTGGGGCGTCAGCCCCTCCGGGGGAAATAAAATGTTTTCCGGCATATGCCACGCATCCTATCTGCCGTTTTGACGGCGTTTTGATTCTATTCTATGCGGCGGGAAAGCCGGGCTTGACAGGAGGACAAAGATGGAATTGCATCTGCATGACCGGGTGGAGCTGAAAAAGCCCCATCCCTGCGGAAGTACCCAGTGGGAGATCCTGCGGGTAGGAATGGACATCAAGCTCCGCTGCCTTGGCTGCGGCCATGAGCTGATGATTCCCCGAAGCAAGGCGGAAAAGAGCATCAAAAAGATTTTATCCGGTGGGGAGGGAACAAAATGAACAAGATGACCAGGGTCGTAGCACTGGCGCTGGTGGGCGTGATGATCATTGCGCTGCTGGCCTCTGTGCTGTTCCCCTACATATAAAATGGATAACTCCAAAGGCGGACGCGTTTGCGTCCGCCTTTTCTTTGTCCCTTTTGCGACGGTTTTTCCGGCGGACCTGCCCTATAATACTGTCCTGGAGAGGGGGATGGGCCATGACGGTGGTGTATGTGGACAGCGTGTTCGTGCTCAATGGGATCATGGATTATCTGATGCTGCTGGGCACGGCGCGTCTTGCAGGCGTCCCCCTGCGGCGGCGCCGATGCCTGCTGGGTGCCATTTTGGGCGGTGCCTATGCGGTGGCGGTCTTCCTGCCGGGTCTTGGATTTCTGGGCGCCGGCCCGGTAAAAGTGGCCGCAGGTGTTCTGCTGTCCGTGGCAGTGTTCGGCGGGCAGGCGCACCTGCTGCGGCTGACCGTGCTGCTGTTTGCTGTCTCCTGCGCCATGGCGGGCTGCGTGCTGGGCCTGGGTCTGCTCACCGGTGGGATACCGGTGGTCAATGGCATTTTTTATACGGACGCCGACGCCCGGACCCTGCTTTTGGGCGCCACTGCCGCCTACGCCGTGCTGGCCTGGATCTTCCGCGCGGCGGCCCGGCACCGGATACGGCAGGAACTGCTGGCCGCTGCCGTCTGTCTGGAAGACGAGACGATCCGCCTGACGGCGCTGCTGGATACAGGCAGTGCCCTGAGCGATCCGGTCACCGGCGAGGCCGTGCTGGTAACGGCGCCGGGCTCTTTGGATCAGGCGCTTCCCGGACCGGTCCGAAAGCTTTTGACTCGGGAAGCGCTGGAGCACCCGGCAGATGTTTTGGAGCAGCTGTGCCGTGCGGCACCGCAGCTTCATTTTTCGCTGCTGCCATACCGGTCCGTAGGCATGCGGGGCGGACTGCTGCTGGCAGTCCGCTGCCGCTGGCTGGAGATCGGCGGCATGCGGTATCACGGTATTTTGGCGGCGCTGGCACCGTCGCCGCTGGGAGACGGATATCAGGCCCTGTGGGGCGGGCAGGTGAGAGGAGGCCATCATGAAGGGAACAATTGGGATCTGGCTAAGGAGGATCGGGCTGCGTCTGGGGCTTTTGACCCCCGAGAGCATCCATTACATCGGCGGAAGTGACACATTGCCCCCGCCTTTGAAGCGGGAGCGGGAAGCGGAGCTCATTGCGCACATCGGGGAGGAGTCCGCCCGGCAGGAGCTGATCGAACATAACCTGCGCCTTGTGGTCTATATCGCCCGGCGCTTTGAAAATACCGGCGTGGGCATTGAGGACCTCATCTCCATCGGCACCATTGGCCTCATCAAGGCGGTGGGCACCTACCGGGGCGACAAAAACATCAAGTTGGCTACTTATGCTTCCCGGTGCATCGAAAATGAGATCCTGATGTTCCTGCGGAAAAACGCGTCCCGCCGGGGAGAGGTCTCCATCGATGAGCCGCTGAACACGGACTGGGACGGCAACGAGCTGCTTTTGAGCGATGTGCTGGGTACGGAGGAGGACACGGTCATGCGGCCCATCGAGGAGGATGTGGACCGGAGCCTGCTGGCGTCGGCCCTGCGGGTACTTTCTCCCCGGGAGCGGGAGATTATCACCCTGCGCTTTGGCCTTGGGGGCGGCCGGGAGCAGACCCAAAAAGAAGTGGCCGACCGTCTGGGCATCTCCCAAAGCTATATCTCCCGGCTGGAAAAGCGGATCATCCAGCGTTTGAAAAAGGAGATATTGCGCCTGTCTTGACAAACGAAAGGGCGTAACGTATAATATTTGCTGTTCAAATGCAGGGAAGAGGAGCAGTACAGATACGCCAAAGCAAAGAGAGAAAGCGGCTGGTGGGAGCTTTCGTGCGGCGTATGTGGAAGTCGCCTTGGAGCCGCCGTGCTGAAAGAGCAGTAAGCCGGCCGGGTGCGCCCGTTACAGTGCAAAGAGCGCCGCGTCTTTGGATGCGGAATCCAGGTGGTACCACGGAACTTGTCCGCCCTGGGCCTTTCGGCCCGGGGCGTTTTTTATTGCAGGAGGTGCTGGATGGAATTTCGCTTTGATCTGCCGGACGGCTATTCCAGGACAGATTGGGAGACCTTTTTCCGGGTACTCTATCGCGTCTATCCGGGCGTCCGGCTCCGGCATATCCTGGTACGCCTGCTGTCTGCTGCCGTGGGCGTTTTGAACTTTTTCCTGACCGTAGGTCTGCTGGTTTCCGAAGACAGCACCCCAGCATCCGCCGTGCTCCCGGCCGCGCTGTGCCTCGTTACACTGGTGTATGCGGTGGGCTTTCGCCGATTGGTCCTCTGGGCCAGCCGCAAGCATACCC
>CAUWEK010000199.1:0-10641 GCA_963557435.1 uncultured Dysosmobacter sp. | reverse complement strand
TGACTACCCCTACGCCGTCATCACCCCTGCGGCCATCCTGAACGATTACAAGCCCACCGATCCCGAAAAGCCCTCCATCCCCGCCGACATCCAGCCCGGCCACAAGATCTATGGCCCCGTGGTGGCTGCCCGGGTGTGCGCCTGCGAGACGGTGGCCTACGGCCGCTATGCCGTGACGCTGGACACCGGCAGCGAGACGGTGCAGACCGAGACCGCCTGCCAGAATCTCCACGAGGGCGATCTGGTGGCCTACAACACCAAGGAGGGCACCATCTGCACCCTCGCCGATCTCCACGCCGAGCAGCGCGAGTTCCCCCACTGCATCACCGACGGCATCTTCGTTCTCAACGAGGAGGGCGTGCAGCCCGGTGACGACATGGCCGTGGTCATCGGTGCCGACGACCACGTGGTGGAATTCGAGATCACGCCCAACCGCCCGGACTGCCTGAGTGTCATCGGCCTTGCCCGGGAGGCCAGCGCCACCTTCCACAAGCCCCTCAAGCTCCACACCCCCGAGATCCGCGGCTGCGGCGGCTCCATTGCCGACATGCTGGATATCGAGATCGAGGACGGGGAGCTGTGCCCCCGGTACACCGCCCGGCTGGTGAAAAACGTGAAGATCCAGCCCTCCCCTGCCTGGATGCGGGAGCGGCTGCGCAACTGCGGCGTGCGCCCCATCAACAACATCGTGGACATCACCAACTATGTCATGCTGGAGTACGGCCAGCCCATGCACGCGTTTGACTTCTCCTGCGTGGAGGGCGGCAAGATCGTGGTGCGCACCGCCCGTCCCGGCGAGTCCATCCAGACTCTGGACGGCAAGGACCACGCCCTGACCGAGGACATGCTGTGCATCTGCGATGAGCACCGTCCTGTGTGCGTGGCCGGCGTCATGGGCGGCGCCAACAGCGAGATCATCGGCGACACCGCCCAGGTGCTCTTCGAGTCCGCTAACTTCTCTGGCGCCTCCATCCACCGTACCGCCGCCGCGCTGAACATGCGCACGGAGGCCTCCTCCCGCTATGAAAAGGGCCTGGACCCCATGAACACCATGCTGGCCGTGCAGCGTGCCTGCGAGCTGGTGGAGTTGCTGGGCGCCGGCGAGGTGGTGGACGGCGTGCTGGATGTGATCGCCAAGGACTCCTGGCCCGTCACCGTGGAGCTGAACGCTCCCAAGATCAACGCCTTCCTGGGCACCGACGTTGCCGAAAGTGAGATGCGCACCATTCTGGAGTCTCTGGGCTTCCAGCTGGAGGGCAATACCATTACCGTGCCCTCCTGGCGCTCCGACGTGGAGCACTGGTCCGACATCGCCGAGGAGGTGGCCCGGTTCCATGGCTACAACAACATCCCCGACACCCTCTCCGGCGGATTGAATCCCCGCCGCGGCTACACTCCTCTCCAGAAGGCGGAGAACGCCGTGGGGGCCCTGTGCCGCGCCGCCGGATACAGCGAGATCATCACCTACTCCTTCATCAGCCCCACCTACTACGATAAGATCAATCTGCCCGCCGACTCTCCCCTGCGCAACTCCATGAAGATCCTCAACCCCCTGGGCGAGGACACCTCCATCATGCGCACCACCACGCTGCCGTCCATGCTGGAGATCCTCTCCCGCAACTACCATTACCGCAATAAGGCCGTACGCCTTTACGAGCTGGGACGCACCTACTTCGCCAAAAACGACGGCTCCGGCATGGCCGATGAGCCCAAGGTGCTCTCTCTGGGCGCCTATGGTTCCGACTGCGATTTCTTCTCCATGAAGGGCGCCGTGGAGACGGTGCTGGAGGGCCTGCGGATCGGCGGCGTGCGCTGGGAGGCCGAGCATGGCAATCCCTCCTATCACCCCGGCCGCTGCGCCAAGGTCTACGCCGGCGACACGCTGCTGGGCGTGGTGGGCCAGATCCATCCCAATGTGGCCGAGCACTATGACGTGGACTGCGAGCTCTATGCCGCCGAGCTGTCCTTCGACGCGCTCTTTGCCTCCATGGGCGGCCGCCCCGTCTACCAGCCCCTGCCCAAGTTCCCCGCCGTCACCCGGGACATCGCCGTGGTGTGCGACAAGGAAGTCACCGTGGGCGCGCTGGAAGAGTGCATCCGTCAGGGCGCCAAGGGCCTTTTGAAGGAAGTCTCCCTCTTCGATATCTATACCGGCGCCGGCGTGCCGGAGGGCAAGAAGAGCGTAGCCTTCAACCTGACTCTCCGCTCCGACGAGCGTAGCCTCACCGCCGAGGAAGCCGACGCGGATGTGGCCAGCATCCTCGCGCTTTTGAAATCTCAGCTTGGCGCCGTTCTGCGCTGAGCAGACGCTCCCCCGCCATTTGGCGGGGGAGCAAAAGTTTTTTCCGAAAACGCTTTACAGTCAGAGGAAAAACGAGTATACTAGATGCTGTGTTCCAGGTTTCTTCCATCGGTAAAGAAAGGTGGTGTCTGCATGGACGATTATACCCGGAAATTCAGTATCGCAATGGAAAAAGACGCGGAGATCCGCCACATCCTGACAACTGTCTATCAGGCATTGGAGGAAAAGGGCTATAACCCCATCAATCAGATCGTGGGCTATATTCTGTCCGAAGATCCCACCTATATCACCAATCACAACAACGCCCGCACGCTGATCCGCAAGATCGACCGCGATGAGCTTCTGCAGGTCTTGGTTCGGAAATATCTGGGACAATAAGGGAACCGTCTTTTTTCACCCGCAAGGCCCTGCCTTGCGGGTTTCTTTTGTGAATGGGGGAAATTTCCGTTTTTTTCTTCGTCACCAATCGTTGACAAATCGGATAAAATCTGTTACAATTCGGTTACAATTTCATTGAAGGAGTGTTTGCATGCCTGAAAGCAAGTCCGCTAAGACGGAAGGTTTGATGTATAAGGGCCACCCTCTGCGCCGTGTGGAAAATCTGATCTACTACGGCACGATGGCTGAAAAATATATTATCATGATGCAGGTTCTGGAGAGCAAGAAAGAGCAGGACCTGAACGTTGCGACCAAGGTCTCCGTTCAGCTGCAGCTGACGGACGCCAACCTCAAGTCCCGGGACCGCGTGGTCAAAAAGAGCGAGAAGGACAGCCTGTACGCCGCCATGGATGTGGCCGCCATCTGGCTGGACCGTGCCCTGGCCGGCAAGGAGAAGTAATCCCCCTCTCCCCGCCGTTCCCTTCCCCCCACACAAAAGAAACGAAAGGAAGACCACCCATGACACACTTTGCAGGCAAGGCAGCAAAGCTCTTTTTCCTGGCCCTCCCCGCCACTTTGCTGCTGACCGCTCACACCATGGCCGCCGACGTGGCCGTCGGCGCCGGCTGCACCACCGGTTCATCCCTGCGTCTGCGCGCCGAGGCGTCCACGTCCTCCGACATCGTCACCACGCTGGACAAGAGCGTGGCCGTGGCGATCCTGGACGACTCCATCGAAGGCTGGTACAAGATCGCCTACGAGGGCAACACGGGCTATGTCTCCGCCGACTATCTGCTGGTGGATCAGGACAACGTCTTTGAGACGTACGGCCGGGTCAACAGCGACGGCGTCAACGTCCGCTCCGGCGCCTCCACGGAAAGCGAAGTGCTGGCCACCGTAGACGCCGATACCATCGTCACCGTCAACGGTCTGGTGGACGGCTGGTATGACGTCACCTGCAAGTACGGCACCGAGGGCTACATCCGCAGCGATTTTCTGGATTTGACGGAGTCTTCCTCCTCTTCCTCCGGCAGTGCCATCGTGGACACCGCCAAGAGCTATCTGGGCGTACGCTATGTGTACGGTGGTGCCTCTCCCAGCGGCTTTGACTGCTCCGGCTTTACCATGTATGTCTATCAGCAGTGCGGCTACTCTCTGCCTCACTCCGCCACCAGTCAGTGGCAGAGCGGTCTGGGCACCAAGGTCTGGAGCATCGGCGCCCTGCAGCCCGGCGACCTGGTCTTCTTCAATGATCCCAGCCGCAACGCCGGCAAGGCCTGCTCCCACGCCGGCATCTACATAGGCGATGGTCAGTTCATTCACTCCTCCTCTTCTTCCAGCGGCGGCGTGATCGTGAGCTCCCTGACCAGCGGCTATTACTACAACTATTTTGTGGGCGGCATCCACGTTTAAATCGCGTAATTTCAGGCGGTACGCAATGCGTACCGCCTTTTTTCCGCCTTGTACTTGCAAACCTCCGGTTTCACTGGTATAATTGCGATTTGTATGAATTTTACAAAATCGAGGTCTCACCATGGATATCCAACAAATGTATCAGCAGCTGGGTGTCAGTCCCGCTGTATATGCCTTCGGCCAACAGGTCCTGGAGCATCTGCGTCCCCGGTTTGAAGCCATCGACCAGACGGCAGAGTACAACCAGGGCAAGGTCCTTGCGGCCATGCAGAAAAACCGGGTGAACGCCACCCATTTCGCCGCTACCACCGGTTACGGCTACAATGACGAGGGCCGGGACAACCTGGAGCGGGTCTACGCCGATGTGTTCCACACGGAGGCTGCTCTGGTGCGTCCCCAGATCACCTGCGGCACTCACGCCCTGACCATCGCCCTGTCCGCCAACCTCCTGCCCGGCGACGAGCTGCTCTCTCCCGTGGGCGCCCCCTACGACACGCTGGAGGAGGTCATCGGCATCCGGGAGAGCAAGTGCTCTTTGAAGGAGTACGGCGTCACCTATGCCCAGGCGGACCTGAAAAGCGACGGCACGTTCGACTATGACGCCATCCGCTCCAAGATCAACGAGCGCACCAAGCTCATCACCATCCAGCGCTCCAAGGGCTACGCCACCCGCCCCTCCTTCTCCGTGGAGCAGATCGGCCAGCTGATCGCCTTCTGCAAGGAGGTCAAGCCCGGCGTGAAGGTCATGGTGGACAACTGCTACGGCGAATTCGTGGAGCGGCTGGAGCCCTCCGATCTGGGCGCCGACATGGTGGTGGGCAGCCTCATCAAAAACCCCGGCGGCGGCCTGGCCCCCATCGGCGGCTATATCTGCGGCACGAAGGAGTGTGTGGAGCGGTGCGCCTATCGGCTCTCCGCCCCGGGCCTGGGGCAGGAGGTAGGCGCCAATCTGGGCCTTATGACCTCTTTATACCAGGGCCTGTTCCTCTCCCCCACGGTGGTCGCCGGTGCTCTGAAAGGCGCCATCTTCGCCGCCAACATCTATGAAAAGCTGGGCTTTGCCTGCGTGCCCGGCGCTGACGAGGACCGGCACGATATCATCCAGGCAGTAACCCTGGGCAGCGCAGAGGCCATGGTGGCCTTCTGCAAGGGCATCCAAGCCGCCGCGCCCGTGGACAGCTATGTGACGCCGGAGCCCTGGGCCATGCCCGGCTACGACTCCGACGTCATCATGGCCGCCGGTGCCTTCATCCAGGGCAGCTCTATCGAGCTCTCTGCCGACGGTCCCATCCGTCCCCCCTATGCCGTGTACTTCCAGGGAGGCCTCACCTGGTATCACGCCAAGCTGGGCATCCTCATGAGCCTCCAGAAGCTGGTAGACGCGGGGATCGTAAACCTGTAAGAAGATAACACCCATACGAACTATGAGGTTTACCCGAGCAGACCGGACCGCCGGGGACACCCAGTGGAGGTTACATACTACGCCGGAATCTGCTGAATAAAAAATACAGAAAACATGCCGCCCCGGCCAAGCAAGGTCAGGGCGGCATGTTCGATTATCTGTTGTGATAGGCTCGGATCTGCGCAGCGATCCTACGGACAAAGTCGTCCGCTTCCGGCTCTGACGCATACCAGATATTTGCCTGGCCAAATCCGAACGGGGTGGATGCGCCTGCCTTATGGCGCGGGACACGCCAGCGGGGTTCCTTCCTCTCTTTCACCGGCAGCAGCACTCCCTTGTCCGCCGGGGCCTGAATGTTGAACCACCGTTCCCAGCTGGAGCCATCCTCCTCATCGATGGGAAGAATCTGGTAGTCACGCCACACAGTCGCGTCTTCATACCACCCCACCACACAGGTCCCCACAGAATCGTCCGGATGCCGGGCACACCAGACAACTGTGACATGCTCCGCATAATCCTGCGTTCTCCGGAGGACGCAGCCCCGGATCCGCTCGATCCGCGTTCGACGAATGGTCTCCCCCTGCATCTTTGTCTCATAGCTTCCCAGATAACAAATGCTTTCCGGGCCGCCGTCTGCCGGTGTCACTGTAAAGGGCTGGAAGTTGATCGCCTCGCCGGCGTCATGATACTTCTTCACATACGCCCCGCCGTTCTGGGGCTCATCGTCTTCCCGAACCCCCTGATACCATTTCATCCACGCAATGTTGCAAAACACGATCCGCTCTGAGTCCGGCTCCTGCTGCCGGATAGGGTCAGGCTCCCGGTGAACTTCATCCGGCCGGCGGAACTGCTCCAGCCACTCCTGCCCCCGGGCATCCTCTGCGGTAAGTGCATCAACGCTGACACTGACCGCGAGAGAAAGGACCTGCTCCGTACCGTCTTCAAACCGCAGCGTGATCCGGTCGCCTTTCTGCGCCGTCACGGTTCCTGTTCCATAGGTCCGGTGTTTCAGAATCATCCCGCGTATATCCTGCTGGTTCATGTCAGGACTCCTTTCCGCTTCCCATCTTTTCTTTCCCCGGGTTCATCTCTCTGTCCGGCCCGCCCAGCCCGTTGAAACGTCAACCCTCTTACCTGCAACTGCCGTTGAATTTGATATTCACTGACAAACAGCAGATCCTCTTCCCACCGCTTACAGGCTGCCGGCATTCTGGTATGCCGGATTTTGGTAAACCCGGTAATCAATTCTATGATCTCATACTTACTGGCTCGCCCGCTGTCCAGAACATACGCCAAAACTGCCTGCCGATGCTCTTTGGGAACACCTTCCCGCACCGAATACCCACACCGGCTGAGTATCGTATCCGGCCGAAAATTCAGCCAGGAAGAATTCTTCTGGCATAACTCCGGCGTCATAACGCACTCCAAGAGGATCCCGCCGTACTTTCTGCAGTACTGCCGGAAGGCGGAAAGATTCATATAGTACTTTCCGCAGCCTGTACAGAACTGGACTGTCACCTGGATAGTCTTGTGGGTAACCGTCTCTACCAGTGCGGTTCGGTTTTGAATCGTATCTCTCCCATACTTTTTTTGGCAAGCAGCACAGTGGCACCGTTCCGCATAGACCCACACTTTGGTGTTCGGCTCATAAGAAAGGTTGCTCAGTACATCCGGCACCTGCACATCGTTCAGCTTTTCAGTTTCTTTGGGAGCCGGCCTCTCCGGTGCTTTTGGCAACTCCCTGACGAGAATTTTTTCTTTGGCACGATTCAGCAGTTCCTGCGGGGTACGGCAGGACTTTGCGTCAAATATATACACCATGCCAGGTGCCACCCGCCGCAGCAGATCAGTCTCCCCTTCCTGATCAATCAACGGCACCTCACAGTGCGCACAATACCACCCCGACACATAAATCACTTTATCGGCACGCCGCTCATGGTACACCACCACACGCAATATCTGCTTAGAAAGGGCTCCGCTGCAAAATGGGCAACAGGCCGCATCTTTCAAAAGCGGCAGGGTATAGCACTGGTACGGAAGTGCAGACCGCTCCACCCATTCCCGCTGTTCTTTCCGAGCGGTCTGCTCTTGCTTCCATTCGTTAAACCGACGGCGCCTGTTCCGTGCCGCGGCAAGCGCCTTTTTATTGTGCGGGTTGTTCTTGTCCTTCCGCGCTTTTTCTACCAGTGATTTTGAATCAATCCGCTGCACATACGGATCGTCTCTAGGTGTCACAGCAACAAGATAGTTGGTCAGGGAACAAACAAACCCGCGGTATCGAAGTGCATACACACCCGAGATCTTAATGGGGAATCCATCCGGAGCCGTGATCTGATCCCAGGCATCTGCTACCACATCCTGCCCGGCAGACGGGCATTTTTTCTCTATGTGGACCGGCATATTGCGCAGGCTGATCGCAGGAATCTCAAAAAACGGACGGGATTTCTTGCCCCGATATTCCCGAAACAGCTTTGGGTTCCACACCACCGGCACACCCAGCACCTGGGCATCTGGGTGCTGCGCAATCTCCTGGTGGTTTGTGTAGAACGACTGGCACTTCCGGCAATAACCTACATCCATCTCACGGGACCAACCTGCCGAATCTGCAACAATAGCCAGTCTCGTCTCCATCTGCTGTGCGTGAATCGGGCAAAACTGGATCTGTTCCGACAACGGCAGCGCCTGTATCTGCTCGGCTAGATCAGCCGCCGTATTATGAGGTTGTTTGGATTTTTCAGGTGTTTGCAGCTTCGAATCGTCCTGAAGATTTCTCCGGGGCAATTCACCCGGAAGGCACACTACCCTTTTTCCCGAAACGGACATCCGCCCCTGAAATTCCGCCTCCATCCCCTCAGCATAACAGCAGTCGCACCGTGGGCAATACCATACTTTCATCACATTGGAATACACTTCTTCCAGGCAGCATCCGTGCGTCGGGCACAGCCGCTGCGCCGGCTTGTCCTCGATTTCCGTATATCCCATCTGAATCTCTCCTCTTTCAAGGCACCGTACGCGCTTCACGCTGCCGCGTTGGCGTTGATCCTGTCAATAACGCTTTTGATTCCGGCCCACAAGGTAAGGTCCGTAAATACCTCCACGATGCTGCCGCGGTCAGTAAATGGCGGCTCCTGAAGGACAGACAGATCCTTCATCATGCCGTTTCGGACGATGTACTCCACGATCTGGTTGACAAAGTAGATCTGACGGCTGTCCAGATTGACGTCGTTCAAGTACTGGGCGAACGCCTCCTTGGCTGCGTTCATGTCCATGCCCACGATCTCCCGGACAAACTCCCCCAGGGGTTTCTGCCCCACCTCTGCCTCATAATCCTGCTTGGTTCCCACTTCACTCCATAGGATGGTCTCCAGTGATTTCACATCCTCCTCCGTCAGCGGGATGTTGGAACGCAGCTTGGCGATGGCGATGTTATCCTGATGCTGACGGACATAGAACTCCGCCTTGGCCTTGTAGTTCTTCAGGTCGTCGTTTTCCAGCTCCGACTCCTTCCACTCCACAGACAGGATGTCGTCAGCAAAATTCGTATTGTAGATGACGCCGTCATGAGGCAGATACTTCATCAAGTCCCGCAGGCACGCCCGGATATGCTCAAACTCGTTGATCCCGGCATTATCCAGATAATTGGTATGTAAAATTCTCTCGATCAGTTCCGACTGCGCCCGGATCTCCGGGATGTTGGCCACACTGGCCACGCCGCTGACCTTCTTCACAAGATCGTTCCGCGCCCTCTTGTAGGTCTTCCCCACCAGATAGGCAAGCTCGATGCCGTACATCAGCGCATCGAAGCGCACAGCGCTGGCCGCGTCCATGTCCGGCTGGAGCAGCGGCGCCACCTCGTCCCGCAGGCAAAGGGTATCCTCATAGCTGAGGGCCTGGTAGCTCTCCGGATCTGCAAACTTCTCTACGTATTTCAGATGCTGCCTGACCGCGAAATTGCCCCGGTCCAGCTCCTGCACCTTGGCAAGCATTTCGCTCACCAGCCTCTCCCGGAAGGGGATCAGCTCCTGGGTCTGGTAGGCCAGATCCTGGAGCTTATAGACGATCTGGGCCTTCAGATAGAAGATAGCGCTTTGCAGGGCCATCTGGCCCACGGTAGCCTTGCCCTTGTTCATACGGAAGAACTCGAAGTTTCCGCACAGGTCGAAGATGTAGAATTTCTCTTTGTCCTTACCGTCTACCAGTCCCGGGCACAGCCGGGTGCCCCGGCCGATCATCTGCCAGAATTTTGCTTTGCTCATGACCTTCTTGAAAAACACCAGGTTCAGCACCTCGGGCACATCGATGCCGGTGTCCAGCATGTCCACGGAAATGGCGATCTGTGGCAGCTTCTTCGGGTCGGAGAACTCGTCGATGGCACTCTGGGCGTAAGTCATGTAGTTGTCGATGACCTTGGCATAGCCGGGCAGATGGGGGTACTCCTTGCCGAACACCTCCAGGATCTTCTCCGCGTGGCGGTGGTTCTTGGCGAAGATGATGGTCTTGCCCAGCTTCTCTCCGTAGTCGATCTTCAGTCCGTTGGTCATCAGCAGGTTCAGCGCCAAACGGATGGTGTCCTCGTTGAAGAGCCACTCGTTGAGGGCGGAGGAGTCGATCCGCTCGGGCAGTTCCCCGTTTTCGTCGGTAAAGGTGGCCTCATACTCCGCCTTTTCCTCCGGGGACAGGTCATCGTAGGAGGTACCCTCCTCCAGGAATTTCAGCTTGCTCTCTACCGTAAGGAAATCCACCAGGAAGCCGTCCTTTACCGCCTGGGAGAGCTCATAGCCGTAGGTGGGCACGCCGCTTTGCAGCTCAAAGACCTCATAAGTATTCTTGTCGATCTCGTCCTTGGGGGTGGCGGTAAGGCCTACGAGAGGCGCGTCGAAGTAGTTGAAGATGTCCCGGTACTTATTGTAAATGGAGCGGTGGGCCTCGTCGCAGATCACCAGGTCGAAGTGGCCCACGGTGAACAGCTTCCCCTCTCCGTCCTCCACGGAGTCGATGCAGTTCATCATGGTCTGGTAGGTGGAAAAGACGCAGTGGGCGGTGTAGTTGTCTTTCTCCTCGCACAGGTTGGTCACAGAGAGATCAGGCAGCAGGTTCACAAAGCTGCGCTTGGCCTGGGTGACCAGAGAGTTGCGGTCAGCCAGGA
>CAUWEK010000198.1:0-11184 GCA_963557435.1 uncultured Dysosmobacter sp. | reverse complement strand
CCATCAAGCTGATCTCTTCCATCATGGCCAACGCCGTGCTGGAGGGCAAGCAGGGTGAGCAGACCGCCGAGGCTGCCGCCGAGAAGGCCGAGGACGCTGAGTAATCAGTAATCTGCCGGACGGGCGGAGATCCTCCGCCCGTCTGATCAATCATACTGGAGGAACGTAAAATGGCTTTTACCGCAGCTGATGTTAAGACCCTGCGCGAGATGACCGGCGTGGGCATGATGGATTGCAAGAAGGCACTGGCCGCTTCCGACGGCGACATGGACAAGGCCGTCGAGTGGCTGCGTGAGAAGGGCATGGCCGCCTCTGCCAAGAAGGCCGGCCGCATCGCCGCCGAGGGCATGGCTTATGCCGCCGTGATCGACGGCACCGGCGTGGTGGTCGAGGTCAACGCCGAGACCGACTTCGTGGGCAAGAACGAGAAGTTCGTCAACTTCGTCAAGGGCGTGGCCGCCACCGTGGCCAAGGAGGCTCCCGCCGATATGGATGCTCTGATGGAGTGCAAGTATGACGGCACCGACCTGACTGTCACTCAGCAGCAGCAGGAGATGGTCCTGGTCATCGGCGAGAACATCAAGGTCCGCCGCTTCACCCGTTTTGAGGGCGGCACCTCCGTGGCTTACGTCCACGCCGGCGGCAAGATCGGTGTTCTGGTGAACCTGGAGACCAACCTGCCCGCCGAGAAGGTGGAAGAGGTCGGCAAGGATGTTGCCATGCAGATCGCCGCTCTGAATCCCCGTTTCTGGGACAAGGCTCAGGTCACCCAGGACGTTCTGGACGAGGAGAAGAAGATCATGATGGCCCAGATGGCCAACGATCCCAAGATGGCCAACAAGCCCGAGCAGGTGCGCGAGAAGATCGTCATGGGCAAGATGAACAAGTTCTATGCCGAAAACTGCCTGCTGCAGCAGGAGTTCGTGAAGGACAACTCCATGACCGTGGAGCAGTATATTGCTTCCGCTGCCAAGGCTTTGGGCGGCACCATCACCTTCAAGAACGCTGTGCGCTTCGAGAAGGGCGAGGGCATTGAGAAGAAGCAGGAGAACTTTGCCGCGGAGATTGCCTCCATGGTGAAGGGCTGAGAACCGGAACGCGTAAACAATACGCGCATTTCTGCCTAACCTGACCCATAAGGGCCCGGGGGAAATTCCCCCGGGCTTTTTTATTTTTCTCAACTGCCCGGCATCGGAGCGATGCGTGTGGTCCATTCCAGTGGCATACCGGTTTTCCTTGTATTTAAGGCAAAATACTGGTATAATGATTTTTATATATTGGGTTTTTGCGTCCATAGATGCAAAAACATTCAGCCGAGGTGCACAAATTGGAAAATCCTGTTTTTAAATTGGAAAAGGTGGTCCGCTCCCGCTCTCAGGAAGAAATGCAGGATTTTGAGGGTCCTCTGGATTTGATCTTGTATCTTTTGGGAAAGAATAAGATGGAGATCCAGGATATCTCTATCTCGCAGATTCTGGACCAATACCTGGAATGGCTGGAGGTCCGTCAGCGGATGGACCTGGAAGTGGCCAGCGAGTTTGTCGCCATGGCCTCTCATCTGATGTACATCAAAACGAGAATGTTGCTGTCCATTGAGGACGAGGAAGCCCGCAGCGAGATGGACGCCCTGATCCAGTCTCTGGAGGAACGACGGCGCAGCGAACATTACGGCCGTGTCAAGGTCATGGCCCAGCGGCTGGAGCCTCTTGGTGAGTTCGGCCGCAATATCCTCACCCGCAATCCGGAGCCCGTAAAGCGCGGAAAAATCTTTGAATACAGCCAGGAACCCGCGGACCTGATCCTGGCAATGGCCGAGATCCGCAGCCGTGCCAAGCAGTCCCTGCCGCCGCCCCGGGCTGTCTTTGATGAGATCGTGCGTCATGAGCCCTATCCGGTGGAAAGCAAAGCCAAAGAGATCCTGCAGCGTCTGCGACAGCATGGCATCACCCGTTTTTTGCTCCTGTTCCGCGGCAGCCGGAGCCGCAGTGAGGTGGTAGCCACCTTTTTAGCGGTGCTGGAGCTGTGCCGCGCCAGTGTGATCCGTCTGGCCGGCTCCGAGACAGACTGCACCGTTCGGCAGGAGGGAGATATTCCCGAGGATCTGAAACTGTGAGGAGTTGCCAAGTTTGGAAAGCATGGAAATGAAAGAAATTGAAGCCGCCGTGGAGAGCATTCTGTTTGCCTCCGGCGAGCCGGTGCAGACCGACCGGATCTGTGTGGCTCTGGAGCTGGACCGCGCCACGGCAGAGCAGGTCCTGCAGCATTTGACAGACTACTATTCCTATGAGCGGCGCGGCATGCGCCTTCTGCACATCGAAGACAGCTGGCAGCTTTGTTCCGCCCCGGATTATGCCGATGCGATCCGCCGCGCTTTTGAGATCCGCAAGCCGGCCAAGCTCAGCCAGCCGGCGCTGGAAGTGCTGACCATCATTGCCTACTACCAGCCCACCACCCGCGCCTTTGTGGATCAGATCCGCGGTGTGGACAGTGCCTATACCATCAGCCTCCTGCAGGACCGCAAGCTGATCGAAGAGTGCGGCAGGCTCCAGGTACCGGGCCGCCCCCATCTCTACCGCACCACCCGGCAGTTTCTGCGCGCGTTCCACCTGAGCAGTCTGGACGATCTTCCTGAGATGCCGGATCTCGGCGGGGATGGTCAGATGCGCCTGGATGAAAGCGGCCAGATCGTGGATTCCGGACAGCAGCCCGCTCCTTCGGAGTCCTGACCGCTGTAAGATGGAGAGGAGGTGAACGCCTTGACGTGGTTTTTGGTGATTTTGGGCATATTGTTCCTGCTGGCTGTGCTTTTGAGTCGTATCCGTCTGGGCGTCCGCCTCACATGGGAGCCGGGTTCCTTAACGGCGGAGGCGTCTATCGGCCCCTTCCGCATCCGGCTGTATCCGCCCGCTCAGCGGAAAAAAAGCGCTGCGCCGCCCCCCGCTCCCAAGGCGGCAGCGCAGCCGCAGCCAAAAAAACACACAGCTTTCCCAAAGCCCACAGCCGGGGATCTCCGTCTGGCTCTGGAAACGCTGCTGCCGCCTCTGCGCAGGGCGCTGGACCGCACCAGACGGGGCATTCGCATCACCCCCCTGGAAGTCTGCGTCACTATCGGCGGGGAAGAAGATCCCGCAGCCGCAGCCCAGCTTTACGGCTGGCTTCACACGGCGGTCTGGACCATCATGCCGGTCATGGAGCAGCTGGTTCGTATCCCCGAGCCTGCCATCCATCTTGGGATCGATTTTGACGCGGATACCACCGTATCCAGCGGAAAGGTCGGTATTTTCTTGACTTTGGGCACACTGGTATCAGTGGCCCTCCGCATTGGAATCCCAGTCATAAAATTTTTGACAGCCTATATGAAACGAAGCCAAAATGCAAATCCTGAAGTAAAGCAGACGGCCTCGGCCGTATAATGGAAAGGACGGTAACTATGGACAATCCGATGGAAAAGAAGTCTCCATTGAACGACATGATGCGCGCCACCATGGAGAAGATCCGGGAAATGGTGGATACCAACACCATTGTGGGGCAGCCCATCACCACCCCGGACGGTGTTACGCTCATCCCCATCTCCAAGGTCAGCTTCGGCTTCGGTGCCGGAGGAGGCGACTATGGAAAGACCAGCCCCAAGGAAAATTTCGGCGGCGGGAGCGCTGCCGGTGTGAAAATCGCCCCTGTGGCATTCCTGGTGGTCAAGGACGGAAGCGCACGGGTGCTTCCCGTTGCCGTACCGCCGGTGTCCACCGTGGACCGTGTGGTGGAGATGGTGCCCGATATCATGGATAAAGTGGAAAAATATTTCGACAAAAAGCAGGACGATTCCACCCTCTGACCGGGGTATACTACCATCACTTCAATCATTCAAACCGAGGTGATGGGCTTGCAAAAGCAGCTGCGGCGTTGGCTGTGCAGTGTGGCAGCTTCCGTTCTACTGTTTAGTATTTTCCCTTGTCAGTCTATGGCTATCAGCACTTCTGCCACATCGTCTATTTTGGTAGACGTGGACAGCGGCCGTGTTTTGTACGAGCACAACGCCGACGCCAAAATGCTGATTGCCAGCACCACAAAGATCCTCACCGCACTGGTGGCCATCCGAGAGGGAAACCTCTCCGATACGGTGACCGTATCCAGTCAGGCCGCCGGGACGGAGGGGTCCTCCATGTATTTGCAGGCAGGGGAGGAACTGACATTGGAGACCCTGCTCTACGGGCTGCTGCTTTGTTCCGGCAACGACGCCGCCGTGGCCGTTGCAGAGCATGTAGGCGGCAGTGTGGATGGTTTCGTGGACATGATGAACGAAACCGCCCAGGAACTTGGCATGTCCCATTCCTCCTTCGCCAATCCCAATGGTCTGGATCATCCGGATCATTATTCCACTGCCCGGGATATGGCGGTCCTTGCCTGTGCGGCCGTCAATAATGAGACACTGGTCCGCATCGCCTCCACAAAGTCCGTCACCATCGGCGGACGGACCATGACCAACCACAACAAGCTCCTGCAGTATATGGACGGATGCATCGGCCTGAAAACCGGCTACACCATGGCCGCCGGGCGTACACTGGTCAGTTGTGCCCAACAGAATGGGCAGCGTCTGGTGGCCGTCACGCTGCAGGACGGAAATGACTGGGCTGATCATCAGGCTTTATACTCATACGGGTTCTCCAGCTTTCCCGCCAAGTCCTGTGCATCTCTCGGGAAAGTGGTATCCCGGGCAGCTGTCTCAGGGGGCAACGTATCCAGCATCCCCCTTATCGCAGCGGAAGCCTTTTCCTGGCCTGTGGCCGAGGGGGAATCCATCACCACCGAGATTTCTCTGACTGCCCCGCTTTCCGCGCCTGTTCTGGCCGGCAGTCAGGTAGGGGAGGCCATCTTTCTTTTGGACGGACAAGAGGTGGGACGAGTGCCGCTGCTCAGCGGCATGGACGTTCTGCCCGAATGGGAACCCGCTATCGCCACACTGAAATCCGGTCTGCCGGAATAAGGAGCCATCACCATGGAAGAACGACTGCAAAAGCTCTTGTCCTCGGCGGGAGTCTGCTCCCGCCGGGCCTCAGAACAATATATCCTTGCCGGACGAGTCACCATCAATGGCCGTCCGGCAGTTTTGGGCCAGCGGGCCGATCCGGAACGGGATGACATCCGGGTGGACGGGGCACCGCTGAACCCCACTCCGCGCCCGGTCTATCTGATGCTGAACAAGCCCCGGGGCTATGTGACCACCCTTTCCGATGAGCAGGGCCGCCCCACAGTGGCGCAGCTGGTGGCGGACGCGGGTGCAAGAGTCTATCCCGTGGGCCGCCTGGATCTGGATTCCGAGGGACTGCTGCTCATGACCAATGACGGCGCTCTGACCCAGAGACTGCTGCATCCCAGCCACGAGATCTCCAAGACCTACCATGTGTGGGTGTACGGTCCTGTGAAGGGAGCAGCGGAAAAGCTGGCCGCCATCCGGGACCTGCGTGGAGAACCGATCCGCCCGGCTCAGGTACGGGTGCTGCGGCAGGGGGAGAAGACCGCTGAATACGCCATTACCATCCACGAGGGGAAAAACCGGCAGATCCGCCGCATGTGCGCCCGATGCGACCTGAAGGTCAAGCGGCTGCGGCGCGTGCAGGAGCATACGCTGGAGCTGGGAGACCTGCCGTCCGGGCAGTGGCGTTATCTGACGGAAGAAGAAGTGGCCGCTCTGCGGGCATAGTTCTTTTTCTGCCGGCCTTCGGCGGTGGATTTGCAAGTTTTTTGGTAAAACTTGCAAACGAGGTTTGAATCTGCGGGAATTTGTGGTACAATAGCTGCCGTACGGCATGTCCGATGCAGGACATTGCGATCAGGCTTGACGGAGGGATTCCCGTGGCAAAAAGCATTTTACATACGATTGAAAGCAATATGTCCAGCTTTTCCAAAGGTCAAAAGCGAATTGCCGGATATATTTTGGAGAATTACGATAAAGCGGCGTTCATGACCGCCAGCAAACTGGGACATCTGGTGGGCGTCAGTGAGTCCACGGTGGTGCGGTTTGCCTCAGAACTGGGTTACGACGGCTACCCCAGCATGCAGCGGGCTTTGCAGGAGATGATCCGCAGCCGCCTGACCTCCACCCAGCGCATCCAGGCGGCAGGGGACATGCTCTCCGGACACGACGTGCTCTCCGCCGTGGTGCAGTCCGATATGGAAAAACTGCGGATGATGGTAGGGGAGGCCGACCGGAGCGCATTCGACCGGGTCGTGGATAAGATCATGTCCGCCCGGCACGTCTACATTTTAGGCGTCCGCTCCTCCTCGTTCGTCGCCGGGTATCTGAACTTTTACCTGCACCTGCTGTTTGAAAAGGTGACACTGGTCCAATCCAATGCCGCCGGTGAAATTTTTGAGCAGCTGTTTCGCATCGGTCCCGAGGACGTGATGATCGCCATCAGCTTTCCCCGCTATTCCAAGATCACCGTAAACACCGTAAAATTCGCCAGAGACCGGGGCGCCGGGATCATCGCCATCACAGACAACGCCCTTTCCCCGGTCTATCAAATGGCAGACGACGCCCTCCTGGCGCCTTGTGAAATGCTTTCCTTTGTGGATTCTATGGTGGCGCCTTTGTCTCTGGTCAACGCGCTGCTGATTGCAGTGGGCGCTCGCATGGGGACGGACGCTTCCCGCACCTTCGCGGAATTGGAGGATATCTGGAACGCCTATGGGGTGTTCGGAAAGATGGACGATGAGTAAAAAAAGTGTATTGGTCATCGGCGGCGGCGCCGCCGGCATGATGGCCGCTATTTTTGCCGCTGAAAACGGAGCGGCAGTCACGCTGCTGGAGCCCAATGAGCGCCTGGGCAAAAAACTGAATATCACAGGAAAGGGCCGCTGCAACGTGACCAACAACGCCGGGATGGAAGAGCTCCTTCAAAACATCCCCCGGAATGGAAAATTCCTTTACAGCGCCTTTTCTCACTTTGATGGCCGGGATGCCATGGCTTTTTTTGAAGGATTGGGCGTCCCGCTGAAAACGGAGCGGGGCAACCGGGTCTTTCCCGTCAGCGACCGCTCCTTCGATATCAGCGCCGCGCTGGAACGGCGGCTGAAAGCCCTGCATGTGCGCCTGGTCCGGGACCGTGCCGTCCGGCTGCAGACAGACGGCACAGCAGTGACCGGTGCAGCAGGGGAACAGCAGGTCTATCCGGCTCAGGCCGTGATCCTGGCCACCGGCGGCGTATCCTATCCCGCCACCGGTTCCACCGGTGAAGGCCACCGCATGGCTGCCGCCGCAGGCCACACCATCACACCGCTGCAAGGTTCCCTGGTCCCGCTGCGGGAGCAGGGGAATACCTGTGCCTCCATGCAGGGGCTCAGCCTGCGCAATGTGACTCTGACCGCCTTTGAAAACGACAAAAAGGTCTTTCGGGAGCTGGGGGAACTGGTGTTCACCCACTTCGGCGTCAGCGGACCGCTGGCTTTGTCCGCATCCGCCCATATGCGCCGCTTTGACAAGAAGCACTACCATCTGGAGATCGACCTCAAGCCTGGTCTGGATGAGGCGCAGCTGGACCGCCGGCTGCTGTCCGATTTTGAAAAATACTGCAATCACGATTTCTGCAACGCGCTGAATGATCTGCTGCCTCAGAAGATGATCCCCCAGATGGTGGCGGCCTCCGGCATCGACCCTCACTGCAAGGTGAACACCATCACCCGGGAACAGCGCAAGGAGCTGGTCCGGCTTTTCAAGCACTGGACCATCCCCATCGCCGGTCTTTGCCCGGTGACGGATGCCATTATTACCTCCGGCGGCGTAAAAATTTCTGAAGTCAATCCCGCCACTATGGAGTCAAAGCTTGTAAAGGGATTATACTTTGCAGGCGAGATCCTGGATGTGGATGCCTATACCGGCGGCTTCAATCTGCAAATCGCCTGGGCTACCGGCCGCGCCGCCGGCATTGCCGCCGCCGGCGGCGAAAATTGAACGTTGACAGGAGAGAGAAATTTCATGGATACCATCAGCATTGCCATCGACGGCCCTTCCGGCGCCGGGAAAAGCTCACTGGCCCGGAAAGCCGCCGCGGCGTTGAGCTACCTTTACGTAGACACCGGCGCCATTTACCGGACGATCGCCTGCTATGTACTGCACCAAAAGATCGATCCCGCGGATGAGAGGGCTGTCATTGCCGCTTTGCCGCAGATCCGGGTGGAGCTCACCTACGGGGCCGACGGGCTGCAGCATATGCATCTGAACGGGGAAGACGTCACTTCCGAGATCCGGCTGCCTCAGGTCTCTGCCTGCGCGTCCGTGGTATCCGCCTATCCTCAGGTGCGGTCCTTTCTGCTTGACATGCAGCGCTCTTTGGCCGAAACCCACAACGTCATCATGGACGGACGGGACATCGGCACCGTGGTGCTGCCCCATGCCCAGGTGAAGATCTTTCTGACTGCCTCGCCTGAGGCCCGGGCCAGACGCCGCTGCCTGGAGCTGGAGCAGCGTGGAACCCCGGAACCTTACGAAAAGGTCCTGGAGGATATCCAGCGCCGGGACTGGAACGACACCCACCGGTCTGCTGCGCCGCTGCGCCAGGCGGAGGACGCCGTGGTGCTGGATACCACCACACTGGATTTTGCCCAGAGCCTTGCCGCTTTGCTGCAAATCATCAAGGAGCGTGTATGAACAACTGGTTTTTTAAGCTTGCATGGTCCATCATGCGTCCCGTTTCCCATATCCTCTTCCGGCTGCAAATCGAGGGAAGGGAGCGCCTGCCCGCCCACGGCGCCATGCTCTGTGCAAACCACAGCAGCAACTGGGACCCCGTCCTCATCGCCATTGCCCTGCCCATGGATTACGGTCTGCGGGCCATGGCAAAGGACTCCTTGTTCCGCTTTCCGCCGCTGCGGTGGGTGGTGGAACATCTGGGGGCGTTCCCGGTCTCCCGGGGTCACTCAGACATCAACTCCGTCAAAACCGCCATGAAGGCCATCCGGGACGGGGAAAACCTGCTGATTTTCCCGGAGGGCACCCGGGTGGAAAAGGAGGGAGACGTCCAAGCCAAGGGCGGCGTGGCCGTCATCGGCATCCGGACCGGCGCACAGTTCGTCCCGGTCTTTGTGGACGGGAAAAAGCGCCTTTTCCATAAGACCCGCATTGTCTTCGGAGAACCGTACCGTCCCACATACACCGGCCGTCACGGTACGGCCGAGGAAGTGCAGGCCATTGCGGACGATCTTCTTCGCCGGGCCTATGACCTTGGAAGGGGGGACCAAACATGCCGGAAGTGATCCTGGCCAAAAGCGCCGGCTTTTGCTACGGTGTGAAGCGGGCCGTGGAACTGGCCCAGCAAACGGCGGCGGAGACCGGCGGCTGCTGGATGCTGGGAGACCTCATTCACAACACCCATGTGGTGGAGGACCTGGCTCGCCGGGGCATCCGCAAGGCAGCATCTCCTGCTGACCTGAAAGCCGGGGAGACGGTAGTCATCCGCTCCCACGGAGAGCTCAAAAGCGTTCTGGACGACTTGGAGAGCCGCGGGGTCCGGTGTGTGAACGCCACCTGCCCCAATGTCTGCCGCATCCAGATGCTGGTGGCCCAGGCAGAGCAGGAGGGACGCCAGAGCGTCATCATCGGTGAGCCCCATCACCCTGAGGTGGTGGGCGTAGCCAGCTGGTGCCGCCATGCGCTGATCTTCGACGGGCCCGAAGCAGTAAAAATGTGGCTGGAAGAAGATCCGCACAACCGCGAAATCCCTTTAACGGTAGTAGCTCAGACCACCTGTATCCAAAAACTTTTTGAAAGTTCTTGGGAAATTCTAAAAAAAGAGTGTACAAACGTAAAAATATTTGATACAATATGCAATGCTACGCACAAACGTCAATCGGAGGCGGCAGATATCGCCGGCAAGGTGGACGTGATGGTCGTGGTGGGTGACCGTAAAAGTGCCAACACCAAGCATCTGACGGAAATTTGCATGAAGAGATGCCCCCGCGTGATCCAGATTGAAAGCGCGGACGAGCTCTCGCCGGAATTTTTCAACGAATGCTCTGTTGCGGGTCTTACGGCCGGTGCCTCCACGCCTGCGGGCATCATTAAGGAGGTATATGCAACGATGAGCGAAGAAATCAAAGCGGCCGAGGGCAAAGAGGAGTCCTTCGAGGAATTACTGAATCAGTCTTTCAAAACTTTAAATACAGGCGAGAAGGTGACCGGCATCGTCACGGCCATCACCCCCACTGAGGTGCAGGTGGATGTTGGCGCCAAGCAGGCTGCCTACATCAAGCTCAGCGAGCTGACCGATGACCCCACCGCCAAGGCTGAGGACATCGTCCATGTGGGCGACGAGATCGAAACCTACATTGTCCGCGTCAACGACGTGGAGGGCTACGCCGAGCTCTCCAAGAAGCGTCTGGACGCCGTGAAGGTCTGGGAGAACATCGAGCAGGCCGTGGAGGACAAGACTGTTCTCGAGGGCACCGTCACCGAGGAGAACAAGGGCGGCATCGTGGTGTCCGTCAAGGGCGTGCGCGTGTTCGTTCCCGCTTCTCAGAGCGGCCAGCCCCGCGGCGCTGATCTGAGCGCCATGATCAAGCAGAAGGTGCAGCTGCGCATCACCGAGGTCAACCGTGCCCGCCGCCGTGTGGTCGGTTCCATCCGTTCCGTCACCGACGAGGCCCGTAAGGCCGCCCAGGAGGCCGTGTGGTCCTCCATCGAGGTGGGCAAGCACTACACCGGCACCGTGAAGTCCATGACCTCTTACGGTGTATTCGTGGACATCGGCGGTGTGGACGGCATGGTACATATCTCCGAGCTGAGCTGGAGCCGTATCAAGACCCCCTCCGAGGTGTGCAAGGTGGGCGACACCCTGGATGTGTACGTCATCTCCTTCGATCCCGAGAAGCACAAGATCTCCCTGGGCGTCAAGGACCGCACCGTCAATCCCTGGGATGTGTTCATGAACAAGTACAGCGTGGGCGACGTCGTTTCCGTGCGTATCGTCAAGCTGATGACCTTCGGCGCTTTCGCTGAGGTCGTTCCCGGTGTGGACGGTCTGATCCACATCTCCCAGATCGCTGATCGCCGCATCGAGAAGCCCGGCGACGTCCTGACCGAGGGCGAGACTGTGGACGCCAAGATCACCGCTGTGGATGAGGAGAAGAAGAAGATCTCCCTGTCCATCCGTGCTCTGCTGGCTCCCGCCGCTGAGGACGAGGAGTAATCCG
>CAUWEK010000197.1:0-11234 GCA_963557435.1 uncultured Dysosmobacter sp. | reverse complement strand
GGGAATCGTCGCAAACCACATTTTATTCGCAACTCTTGACCAAAGTTCATAGTCCTCCGATAAATACCGGTCATCATAGATCACATCAAGTGCTGCAAACTTATCGCGCCGCAGCATGACGGTGGAATGGCAAACCTCACATTTGAAGATGAGATTTGCCCGCATCTCCTCCTTGGAAACAGGCGGTTTATGAATGTAATTGCGCTTTCCAAAATGCCGCTGCCGCAGACGTCAATTTCCGGGTTTGCATCCAAAAATTCCACTTGCTTTCTCAGGCGGTCCTTCGGATACACATCGTCCGCATCGGCTCTTGCAATATACTCTCCTTTGGCCAGCTGGAAGCCTAGGTTCAGGGATTTTGCCAGTCCCAGCTTCGTCTCATTCTGGATAACCCGAATTCTGGGGTCCTCAAACAATGCAATGCATTCTTTTGTGCGGTCCTCAGACCCCTTTTCATTCATGATCAGGACTTCAAACTGATCATAATTCTGCTCCAGAATGGACCAAACCGTATCCATAATGTAGTTTTCGCTGTTATAGGTCGGGATCACTACAGAAACTCTTGGCGTCTCCGCAGTCTTTTGAGCCCTCGGCGTATAAAATTCCTCTCTGCGGAAAAAGCCTCGGTCAATCGCCCGCTGTACCTGGCCATCGCCCATAATTTCCGGCCGCCATCTGACCGACTCATAGGCATCCATCCAGCGGCGATGCAGCACCTGGAACAGCGTGTAGATCCCGAACTGTTTTCTCAGCGCCTCGCACAGGAAGACTTCCTTCAAAAGCAAATCCAGCTTCTCCAGCAAATCCTGTGCCTCGTCCACAGAAAGGGCATGGGGATAGGTATTGGGAGAAAGGATACGGATCTCGTCCTTAGAAAAATGCAGTCCCCAACGTTCAAACGCTGCCGCCATTACTTTGTTCTGCAGCTGCAGTCCCTGGTTCCCCCCTACATTGGTTGCATTTGTGGATAAATATCTGTAGAAATACGTCTCCGGGATCTCCAGGTTGGTAAACTGAAGCACATGGGAAGCACGCTCGAAAAACTCATAGTCCTCTGTATAAAAGAAGTCTTTATTATACTCAAGCTGATGCTTTCGAAGGGAGGCTGCACGCATCATAATCGTAGGATGCACAAAAGGTGTATAAAAAAGGCACGCACAGCTGAGGAATGCAGGGTCCGTGTAGACATTCCACTCCCACGTGGACTCGCCAAACATATCTACCTTCAAGCCGCAGATATCAATTTCCGGATGCTGGTCCATATAGGCTGTCTGAATCGCCAGCCGCTCTTTGCCGGCGATATCATCCGCATCCATTCGGGCAATATATTCTCCTGTCGCCGCTCTCAGGCCGACATTGAGTGACTCTGCAATGCGCAGGCGAGTCTCATTTTGAATGACACGGATCCGGCTGTCCTTCTTTTCGTAATCGTGCAAAATATTCGTCACAGCCTCATTGGAGCCGTATTCATTCACAATGATAAATTCCCAATCCGTAAATGTCTGCGCTATGATGCTGTCAATTGCCTCATTGATATATGCCTCACCATTGTAGACCGGCATAACAATAGATACTTTTGGCATGTTGTTTCCCTCGCAATATCTTTAATCTTGCAGGTGCTCTTTCCCGCACAAATATTTATAGAAAATGCTCATCATCAAGTGGTCAAAAATCATGTGAATATCTTCTGTCACCTGCATGCTGTTGACAGGTGCGTGCAGAGAAATATCCGAAAGCTGCTTTAACTTGCCGCCGGAAAAGCCGGTCAGGCCAATGATTTTACAGCCATGCTCCTTTGCATACTCCACCGCACGGATGACGTTCTGTGAATTGCCGCTGCCGGAAATGGCAACCAGAACATCATTTTCCTCCAGGTTGTTTCTCAGCTGGAAGCGGAACACTTCCTCATAGCCGATGTCATTCGCAATGGCCATCAGGGTCGCAACATTGTCGTTCAGGCAATGAAAGCGAAACGGGACCTCAATATATTCGGAAACGCCCTTATTGAAGTCATTCTGGAAATGCGAGGCAGTGGCCGCGCTTCCCCCATTTCCGCAGATGTAAATGCGGCCCTTTTTCTGACGGGTCTCATCCAGCAGATTCAGCGCAGCATTGATCTGCTCCGCATCCAGCTTCTTCAGGATCTCAATCTCCAAAGCAATGTAGTTTTGGATATCGTTGATATAATTCATGTCGGATCTCCGTTTTACTTTGTAATTTCCTTGATGGCTTCCAGCAGATCTCCTGCGATCAAATCAGGCTGCACATCATACTTTCCATCTTTTCCCGCGTCTCCGGTCAGCACCAGCGCCGTTTTCGTGCCTGCATTTTTGCCCATCTGGATATCGACCGTTGTGTCACCGACGACCCAAGACACCGCCAGGTCAATATTGTACTTGCGGACGCAGTCTTCCAGCATTCCAATATCCGGCTTGCGGCAATGGCAGGGGATTTTATAGGCCGGGTTCTCCTCGGGATACCCCTTGTCCGGATGATGGGGACAATAGCAGATGTCATCCAGATAGACGCCCTCCCGCCCCAGGAGGGTTTCCATTTTTTTGTGGATCCTCTCCACATCTTCGATCTGGCACAGGCCTCTGGCCACCACAGGCTGATTCGTTACAACGATCGCCAGATAGCCAGAGGAATTGATCGTGCGGATCGCCTCCACGGCGCAGGGCTCCAGCTCAAACTGGTCTTCCTGATATATCAGTCCGTTTTTCCGGTTGATCGTGCCGTCCCGGTCCAGGAAGATTGCCCGCTGCGGCTTCGTCAGGTTTCTTCCGGCAATAAAGCCACTGGTCAGCTCCTGTTCCGCCCGGCGGATCCGCTCCACTGTGCCCACATCCTTGATGTATTCGGGGGAGCAATAGCCATAGACTGCCGCACCGTCCCCGATCATCGTGCTGAGGACATCCTTTTCCAGATCCGTTTTCTGCCCGGCAGGCACACGGCTACAGACAGAGCAATCCAGCAGATAAAATCCGGCATTCACACAGTTCTGATACCAGTAATCCCGCACATTATGCTTGGAATCAAACCGCTGCACACGGCCCTGCGCATCGCACACGACCAAGTCAGAATCAAACGGATGCACATTGGGATGGACAAACAGCGTTGCAGCAGCCTTTTTCTCCTCATGGAACCGGCGCATCCGCTCCAGGTCGATGTCAAACAGGACATCACCGAAAATGAGGAAAAAGGACGATCCGGTCAGATGCTCCGGAAGCATCGACAATGCTCCCGCCGTCCCCAAGGGCTCCGTTTCCTCAATATACGAGATCTTCACGCCAAAGGCGGCGCCGTCTTTAAAATATTCCCGGATCTTGTGGCCCAAATGGCCGATAATCAGGATGATATCCCCGATCCCCTGGCGCCGGAGGCAATCGATCTGCCACTCCAGGATCGGCTTTCCCGCCACCGGCGCCATGGGCTTTGGAATTTCATCGTTGGTAATCGCACGCAGGCGGGTACCCTTCCCGCCTGCCATAATCACTGCCTGTATCTGCATCAGAGCACCATTTCCACGGTTTTGGCCACCGCTTCATCGCTGGTCATGGACGCATTCCAGCCGGTGGCATGGATCTTGTCCAGGTTATAGGCAAACACAGGGACATCGCCCTTCCAGCCGCCGCGGCCGCCGGTATACTCGAAGGGGATCCCGGTCAGGCCCATTTTCTCGCAGACGATCTCAGCGATCCGTGTCACGGAAGTCTGCGTTTCAACGCCCACATTGTAGAGTGTGACGCCCTTTTCCGCATCCTTGAACCGCATGATCGCATCCACCAGATCCAGCACATAGATATAGGGCTTGCTCTGTCTTCCATCGCCCAGGATCCGCAGATGGGAAGGATCTTCCTTCAGTCTCTTCACAAAGTCAAAGATCACGCCGTGGGTCAGCCGCGGGCCAATGACGTTGGGGAAGCGGAATACCAGCACGCTCATGTCGTTCATATACGCAAAGGAGGAGATGATGCCCTCAGAGCCAAGCTTTGCGCCGCCATAATAGGAAATGGGCTTGAGTGCCACGGCCTCTTCGCTGACCTCCGCACCCATCTGCTCTCCGTAAACAGCAGAAGTAGATGCAAAGAACAGCTTCTTTACGCCGCACAGCCGCATGCACTCCAGCAGGATAAACGTGGTGGAATACGTATTTTTATATTCGATCATCGGGCTCTGCGCGCTGGCCTGGATGTCGGAGTTTGCAGCCAGGTGGAACACATACTCCACCTGCTCCGCCCGGAAGATCTCCAGCATCCGGTCCAGATCCGTCAGATCCTGCTCATAGAACTTGAAGTGCGGATTTCCATGCAGATGCGCGATATTGTCCTTCGTCCCAATGAAAAAGTTATCCACGCATACCACATCATCGCCCTCGGCCAGAAGTGCATCAATCAAATGGCTGCCAATGAAACCGGCGCCGCCAGCTACCATAACCTTCATAATCGTCTTTCCTTTCCTAATTTCAAATTTTTCAATTCCAATACTTGTCGCCAATATAAATTACAGACGTTCCGTCCTTTTCAAAGGAGAACGGGAACTTACGCAGGCGCAGAGCGACCCGCAGGCGCTCCTGGTCCTTGGGCGGGCAGTAGAACAAAAGGAATCCGCCGCCGCCGGCGCCCAGCAGTTTTCCGCCCAGAGCGCCGTTTGCCATTGCGATCTCATACGCCTCATCAATGGCCGGATTGGAGATCCCGCTGGCCAGCGTCCGCTTCAGTTTCCATCCCTCATTCAGAAGATCTCCGAAAGAATCCAGCTGATTTTTCTCCAGGGCCCGCCGCATCTCTTCTGCAAGCGCACACATTTGCTTCAAATTGGCGGCTTTGTCCTCTGCGCTCATATTTTTCTTCTGCTCAGAGAGAATGGAATTGGCAGAACGAGTATCTCCCGTGTAAAACATGGCCAAATTTTCCTGAAGCTTCCGGTACGTCTCCGGCTGCATCATAACAGGGGAAACCGAGACCTCACCGTCCTGGTGGAACCGGATAAAATTCAGTCCGCCAAACGCCGCGGCATACTGATCCTGCTTTCCGATCGGGCTTCCCAGCTTTTGAATCTCAATTTCGCAGGCCTTCTCCGCCAGTTTCCCCTTGGACATATATTTGCCCTGGTAGCAGTTCAAGGTATTGAGCAGGCCCACCGTAAAGGTGCTGGATGAGCCAAGTCCCGTTCCTCCGGGGATATCGGCCGTAGAGGTGATTTCCACGCCATGGATCTGACGCTCATTCAAAACACAGTTAAAAATACGGTGCTTGATATCTGACAGATTATGCACCAGCTCATTTTCAGAGTATTTCAGCATGGTGCCGGTCTCATCAAAATAAGGGTGAATGGAGATATAGCAATACCGGTTGATGCTGGTACTGAGTACGCAGCCCCCATATTTTTCATAGAAATCAGCCAGATCACTGCCGCCGCCGGCAAAGCTGATGCGGAACGGTGTCTTGGTAATAATCACAATTCTTTCCTCCTCATAATTTCTGTATACTAAGATTCATTTTTGCAAAACAGATCGGATTTTCCTATATTTCCGATAAATTCCCCGATAATTTCTCTGGAAGCTCATTCCCTTGTGCATCATGACCTCCAGGGTGCTTATTTTCTGAAACAAGCACTCCGGAGAAACCTCTTGCTTTGGCAGCAAAAACGGCATCTGATACCGCAGTCTTGCCCACTCTGCGCGGAGCGTTTTCAGCAGTGTTGCCCGGCTGTAGTAACGGATCGTTTCATTCTCTCGGTAAATTCTCAACAGCAAACTCTGCAGATCTCTCCACGCCTGCTCTCGTTGGTCTGCAACTCCCCCTCTTTTCTGATAAAAAGGGTTCGTCCAGCCGGTAAAATATTGCTTTTGGCTTTCCGTTAGCACGATTCCCAAATTACGCTGCAAAGACGCCGCAACGATTTCTCCGTTCTGTCGGATCAGCTTTTCTTTCTTTGCGGCAGTAATGCTCCTGCCATCCTCCCGATAATACCCCAGGACCTCCGGCAGGTTTGCAATATCTCCTACGTTCAATACCCGTGTCCACAATTCAAAGTCCTCTGCCGCGAACGCAGGATCATAAAAAAGATCATGCGCAATGAGGGCCGTGCGTCTCAGCATAAGCGTTGAGTGGCAAAGATCACACCGGAACAGCAGGTTTGCACGGCATTGCTCTGCAGATGCAGGCGGCGCATGCAAAAAGGTACTAAGACCGAAGTACTGCTGCCATCCTCCGCAGACGATCACTTCCGGATGCGCATCCAAAAAGCGAATCTGTTTTTCCAGACGGTCAGGCACCATCAGGTCATCTGCATCGATTCTGGCAATATAGTCTCCCCGGGCGCTGGTGATCCCCAGATTCAGGGCATCCGCCAGTCCCCGATTTCTCCCCTGGATGATCCGGAGCCGCGGGTCTTTGGATTCCTGAAGGATCTCCAGCGTCTGGTCTGTAGACGCGTCGTCCACCACCAGCAGTTCATAGTCCTGATAGGTCTGCGTCCAAATCGAGTCCAGCGTCTCACGCAAATGTGCACCGGATTGATATGTCGGCAGCAAAACTGACACTCTTGGCATGGTGTCCTCCCATTCTTACGGGATCCGACGCTCCCGCTTTCTTTTGATCCACTTTGCAGCTGCCAGCATTTTTGACACCAAAGGAACCCCCAGCAGCCGCAAAACCCCTGCGATTTGCTTCACAGCCGGGTCCTGGGTGGGAAGGAGCACCCGGAAATAGTCTTTGAAGCATGCGGCCGCCTCTTTTCTTTGCGCTTTTGGCAGTTCCTGAATCAGCGCCAGATTCAGGATATATTCAAACTGGAATCCGCCCGCAAGCGCCCGGCTCCACGGGGTGTTGGCTTTTTGCAGCTTTTGAATGCTCACCCGAAGGACCTGTTCCGTCTCGCTCACTCTGGCGAGGGAAGTTGCGTTCATCAGCGATCCCGCGCGCCCAATCCGATAGCAGTAAAACGGGGCGTCAACCATCCACAGTACCGGCTCTGCGAGGAACACCCGTGTCATGTAGTCTACATCTTCTGCGTAGGTATTTTCCCAAAACAGCAGTCCATGCGATTCCAGGAATTCTCTGCGATAGAGGTTTCTCCAGACATTCCAGAAGCACGTGTGTCCATTCAGGATCAGCGGCAGCGCGTCCAGTCCCTTCAGGCTGCGCGGCCCAATCTGCTCGATCCGCTGTCTGCTTCCTTTCCCCTCGTAGCAGCGGAAAAAATCCGTCATCACTACATCCGGCAGCTGGTCTGCGCCTCGCAGCTGATGGAGAAGCGTTTGAAGCGCAGCAGTTTCTATAAAGTCATCGCTGTCCACAAACAGGACCATATCGCCCGCGGCAGCCTTTAGGCCGCAATTGCGGGCATTGGATAGGCCTTTTCCGTCCTGGTCCAGCACCTTGACCTGGGGATGCTCTTTTTGATACCGAAGCGATAGCTGCCGGCTTTGATCCGTGGATTTTCCCTGAACAAGAAATACCTCGTCTGTAGGCTCCAGAACAGGAAAAATCGAAGCCATACAGGCAGAAAGATAGTATTCAACATTGTAAACCGGAACGATTATACTCAGCTTCAAAGCTCCGTTCCCTCCAGCGGCAGCAGTCCGTTTTCCGTTCGATTGTGCTTTTATTTTGTATCAGCAGCTGTTTTTATACCTTTTCAGGCCAACAGAAAGTGCTTTTCCTGTCTGATCGGCCCGTGTACATACTACACCCACTATACAACCTGATATATTATCACACAACCAGTTCTGTTACAACCACTTTCCTGCATATCAACGTTCAGGAAAGTTCTTTTTCTCCTTGAAATTCGAGCAAATTCCGCCACTTTCCAGCACGCCATCCTTTCCCGCTTCTTTCCTTTTTACGACCGGCGCCCGAATCTTCGCAAAAAGAAAATTCTGCGTGCTTGCCGGTCCGCAAAGCAAGGCCACTCTGATAAAGATGTCAAATCGGAAGATATGGGCCAAACGCGTGCCATCCGGGGCCGAAAGCCAGCAGCAAGCTGTCTCCCCGGCAGGCAATAAAAAGGCCGGCCAGGATCAAATATCCCGGCCGGCCTTTCCTGCCCGTCTTATTTTTCAGCGCTTGCCCCAAAAGGATCTGCGTGCTCCCTTGTTTCCCCGTATGGGCCATGGGACAAGACAGCGCCTCTGTCTGGAATGGTATTATCTGCCATCTGCGGCTGGCAGGTTCCTTATTCCATCTTCATCATGCGGTATCCAACGCCGATGTGCGTTTGAATGTACTGCGGCGAGCCCGGCTCTTTCTCCAGCTTCTTCCCCAGATCTGCTGGGTAATAAACGTATGGGTGAGCACCTTGCCCACATTTTTGCACAGCAGGCACAGCAATTTATACTCGCTGGGCGTCAGGTGGAGTTCCTGCCCATCCAAAAACGCACAGCCTGCCGCATAGTCTACTTTCAATTTGCCGTTTGTAAAGACTGCCTCGTATTCACCTTGCCGACCTGCAGGGCAGCCAGCCGCCGCTGCGTCATCCCCAGCCGGGCGAGCAGCTCTTCCACGGAAAAAGGCTTCGTTAAATAATCGTCGGCGCCGGCGTCCAGTACATCGATTTTATCCGTGTCCTCACTGCGGGCACTGATGACAATGATCGGCAGATTCGACCGTGTGCGCACTTTATGAATGACCTCCACGCCATCCATATCCGGGAGGCCCAGATCCAGCAAAATAATATCCGGATTATGGGAAGATGCTTCCAAAATGGCAGATCCCTCATTTGCTGCCGTCAGGAAACAGTAATCATGGGCTTTCAATGTGGTTGTGATCAGGTTGCGGACGGGTGTATCGTCCTCAACCACTAGAATCAAAGGTTTATTCATGCAGCTCTACCTCCCCGGCCGGTACAGAAAATGTGAAGATGCAGCCATGGGGCACATGATCCGTTACCGTAATTTCACCGCCATGGGCATTCACAATGGATTTACACAGCGCCAGTCCCAGTCCCATGCTGCGCCGGCTGTCGGCAATGCGATTGGACGCGCTGTAAAACATGTCGAAAACATGGGGTTTTGCCTGATCCGAAATGCCCGGACTATTATCCGCCACAAAGATCTCAATGAAAGTGCCGTTCCGCTTCCAGCTGATATCGATCTCAGACCCCGGCGGCATATACTTGATGGCATTATCCATAATGTTGATGAGGCCCTGAACGATCAGCTTCGCATCGATCTGCACCAAAAGATATTCATCGCTGTTTTGCACATGCAGGTGGTACTCCACGCTCTTCCGGTTGATGTGCCGCAGCGCTTCCGCCACCACCTCATCGATCAGCTCCATCGCAACACGCAGATTCATCCTGCCCTCTTCCAGCCGGCTGACAGACAGCAGATTTTCCACCAGGTTAATGAGCCACATGGCATCATCGTAAAGGTCCGTGTACATCTGCTCCTTGGTCTTCGTGTCGAACAGATCTCCGTTGGAGAGCAGATTGCTGGCATTCCCAGAAACAGAGGTAAGGGGCGTGCGCAGATCATGGGAAATGGATCGGAGCAGATTGGCCCGGAGCTGTTCGTTTTTGGCCAGAACCGCAGCGGCTTTTTTTCTCCAAATTCTTTTGGTTTTCCAGAGCCAGCGCACATTCTCCTAAAACCGAGAGGAGGATACTGCTCTCAAAGGAATCCAGCGGCTTGTCCGACACCGCGATGCCAGCGGCTCCGTATACCCGGTCTCCCGTGCGGATGGACAGATAGGTGCAGGCAGAATCCGAAAAGGTCTCCGTCTCCGCACCGGCCCGCTTGTTGTTCGTAATCACCCAACGCGCTACTTTCTGCTCCTTTTCGGAGGTGTAGCGGTCGGTTGGCGCCATATCGTCCACAAGAAACAGCTCCGGTCCCGTCTGCCCTTCCGGATCTATGCGATACGCAATGATATTCCGCTGGAATATTTTCAACAGCTGCCTTGCCGTAACACAAATGATCTCTTCCCAGCTGCTGGCTTTCTGAAGCGTCTGGTTCGTTTCAAAAAGGAGCTTTGTCCGCCACGCCACCTGCGCAGACCGTTTGGCGTGAGACTTCAATCTGGACGCTAGGGACCCGGTGAGCAGGGAGGCCAGAAACATCACCAAAAACGTAACGGGATACGCGCTGTCATAGGCATGCAGAAAAAATCTCGGAACGGTAAAAAAGAAGTTGAAGGTCAATACGCTGACTATGGATGCGATGAAACTGCAGACAGAGCTCTTCGTCGATACAGAAACCAGCATGACACCCAAAATGTAGAGCGTGATAATATTGGCTTCTGTAAAGCCCAGGTAGTAAAACAAAAAGCCGATCAGTGTGGAAAGGACCAGGATCAGCGCACTTTTCAGAAGATCCAGAACAGATACAGACGGTATGTGCATGATCTCCCGCCGCTTTGCCGAAAGCTGACTGTTCAATCCGTTATCGGGAATGATGTGGATATCCAGCTCAGGCGAAAGCTCGATCAAACGCTCGGTCAAAGACGCCTTATGGAACCATGGCCGGCGGGGGATCCCGCTGCGGCCCAGCACAATTTTTGTGCCCCCGACAGACGGGAAAACTCCGCGATCTGATACGCCACATCGTCGCCGTAAACCGTTTCGATGGATGCGTCCAGCTGCTGCGCCAGATGGATATTAGCCTGGAGCCGCTCTTTGTCCGGCTGGGTCATCCACTGAAATTCTTTCGTTTCTACAAACAGAGCCGTAAATCCGCATTGAAAGGCACTGGCCATTCGTGCCGCGGTACGAATGATTTTCTCATTGGAAGGCGCTGAAGAAAGGCACACCAGGATATGCTCATGAGTCCGGTATTCCGCTCTATTGTGAACCTCATGGGTATAGAGTGCTGCCCGGTCGGCGCAGCGGCGCAAGCCGGTTTCCCGGAGCGCGCTCAATTGGGATAACGAACAGTTGGAAAGCAGTTCCCCTTCTTTTGCTCCAGCAGCCGCTGCTGCAGTCTTTGCGGCTCAATATCCACAAATTCCACCTGTGCCGCCCGATCAAACACATGGTCGGGAATCCGCTTCAATTCTGAAGATCCCAGTATGGAAAAAATCGCATCCTGGATGCTTTCGATATGCTGGATATCCAGCGTCATATAGACATCCACGCCCGCTTTCAGCAGCTCCTCGATATCCTGGTAGTGCTTCCGGTGCCGGGATGCATCCCCATTCAAGTGCGCCAGGTCATCAATCAGGATCAGCTGCGGCAGTCTTTTCAGGCAGGCATCCAGGTCCACTTCATCCTCTGTCTGCCGCCATGCGCCA
>CAUWEK010000196.1:0-11248 GCA_963557435.1 uncultured Dysosmobacter sp. | reverse complement strand
TTGAGGAGAAATTTGAGGAGGCCGTGTCCCAGGGAGAGCTTCTTTGCAACTACACCACCACCATTCAAAACCACATGTCCTACACGGCGGACAAGTACGGCGAGGGCTATGTGTACCCGCCGGTGGAGACGGACGCCCAGCTGACCGACGATGTGCGCACCATGCTGGAGGTATACATTGAAGGCGCCCGGGACGCCGACGCCATGCTGGGCCGCCTGGTGGATTACTTCTCCCAGACGGACGAGCCGGTGGTGCTGGCCTTCTGGGGCGACCATCTGCCCTATCTGGGGGACAATCAGCTGGCCTACGCCCAGCTGGGCTCCGAGGTGGCTCTGGCGGAGGAGGACCGGGAGAACGCCCTGTGCTCCTATGAGACGCCCTATGTGATCTGGGCCAACGATGCCGCCGCCCAGGTGCTGGACTGGGAGAGCGCCGTGGAAAATCTGGACCTTCCGGAGACCAACCGGCTTTCCGCCAGCTTTTTGGGCGCCGCGCTGCTGGAGCTGACCGGCCGTGGCGAGGAGAGCCCCTGGTTCTCCTTTTTGAACCAGCTGCGGCGGGAGCTGCCCGTGGTGCAGAAAAAAACCTACATGACCATGGATGGCACCCTCACCCCCCTGCTCACCAGCGACCAGCAGGCGATGATCGACCAGTGGCGCCTGTGTAGATATTACAAACTGCTATAAAAAGACTTGTAATAAAAATGAAAAAAGCGCGGGCTTCCATCAGGAAGCCCGCGCTTTGCGTTTGGCTGACAGCGTTTTTCAGATCTTCCGGGCCGCCGCCTGGGGAGAGAGCGGAATGCTGCGGCTGCGGATCAGCTGGATGAAGATCTTGGCAAGAGATGGGTCAAACTGGGTGCCGGCGCCCTTGCGGATCTCCTCCAGAGCGTACTCCAGAGGAAGGCCCTTTCGATAGGGCCGGTCCGTGGTCATGGCGTCGAACACGTCCGCGATGGCCAAGCACCGGGCGGAGATGGGGATCTCCTCCCCGGCAATGCCCCGGGGATAGCCCTTGCCGTCCCAGCGTTCGTGGTGACCCAGCACCGCCGGGATCAGATAGTCCATCTCCGGCAGATGGCGGATCATCTCGATGGAGCTGTTCACATGGTCCTTCATGATCCGGTACTCTCCATCCTCCAGCTTGCCGGTCTTGTTGAGGATGGTCTCGGGAATGGAGATCTTGCCGATATCGTGGAGCAGGCCCGCCGCGTAGATGGTACGCACCTGGTCGTCGTTGAGCCCGGCGGCCACCGCCAGCGTGGCGGCGTAGCGGGCCACGTTCTTGCTGTGGGCATAGGTGTAGTGGTCCTTGGCGTCGATGGCGGCCGTCAGCGCGGAGATCATGGACAGGGCGGAGCGGTACTCACCGTCTCCCCGCTCGATGCGGTCCACAATGGCGTCCGTACGCTCCGCCAGATGCTGGGGCACCAGGTCCGAGGCGCCCCGGAAAATGACGATCTGGTCCTTGCCGCCCTGCTTGGCGTTGTACACCGCAAGGTCGGCATTGTCCATGAGCTCCTTGGCGCTGGAGGCGGCGTAAGGCGCCGAGCAGATGCCAACGCTCACGGACAACGGCTTGAGCCGCTGCCGCTCCGGCTTTTGGTTGATCCGGGCCACCCGGGTCTCGATCTCCCGGGCCAGGGTCCTGGCTCGCTGGGTATCCTGCAAAGGCAGCAGCACGGCGAACACCTTGCCGCTGGTGCGGAACACGATGCCGCTTTCCCCGGTACAGCGGCTGATGACCTCACCGATGCGGCACAGGGCGGCGTCGCCCTCGCCCACGCCGTAAAGCTGGTTATAGAGCTTGAAGTCGTCCACATCGATGTACATGAGCGTCAGACACTCCCGCCCGCAGGAGAGAAACTGTTCTTCCAGCTGCTCCACAAAGAAGCGGTAGTTGTACACGCCGGTCAGCGGGTCGATGCGGGCTTCCCGGAACATCTTCTCATAAAGCGCCGCGTTTTTCATGGCGATGGACGCGATGGAGCTGACGGTCTCCAAAAAGCCGATCTCCACGGCGTTGAAGTTTCTGCCCCGCTCCTTGGCGGACAGCAGCAGCAGTCCCACGATCTCGTCCCCGTCCCGCATGGCGGCGACGCAGTCGATATTCAGCCGGCGGAACAGCTCTTTCTCCGCCTCCCAAACAGAGAGATACCTGGGGCTGTTCTGGAACTCGCCCACGATGAGATAGTTCTCCTGTTCTTTGAGGTAGGCGATCTGGGGGCTGTCCTTGGAGATGGAAAACGACAGTGTGGCCAGAGGACTGGAGCAGTAGCGGGCCTGGTATTTGTCCCCCTCCAGCAGGCAGATATACATCTGCTCGATGGGGATCTCCCGGGACACCACCTGCCCCATTTTCTCCATGATGTCGGCGGTGCTCAGGGACTGGGAGACCTCCGCGGAGAAGTTTTTCACCAGGCGGCTTTGCTGCTCCTCCCGGGTAAACATGGACTCCAGCAGCCGCCGCATGAGCAGGTAGGTGCCTCCCAGCAGCCCGGCAAACGCCACGGACACCACCGTGGTGGCCGAGCGCTCACCCAGGCCCAGGGTCTGCTCGGCGAAAAGATGCATGGGGGAGATGAAGTTGGCGGCGGCCATGATGCAGATCACCGCCAGCACCAGCGTCAAAAGAGACCGGGACACCACCAGCGTCAGCCGGAACATGCGGCGCTTGTAGAGCGCGTACATCAAAAGGGCCGCGAAAATGATGCCGGCCAGGGCGTCGAAGGGGAACGTATTGCCGGGCAGGCCCACCTGAAGCAGGTTGCCCGCCAGCATCACCAGTCCGCCGTAAACGATGACCCGGATGCCCGGCGAGTGGACGCCCTGTTCCCGCATGACCTGCATGAGCAGCACCGCCGTGGCCCCGATGATGGCCACGAACATGATGCAGGGGATGACGATATGCCAGTCCAGACTGTATGTAAAGAGGGTGGAGCCGTCCGGCATGACCACCGGCGTGGGGGGCTTGAGATAGAAGCCGCTGACGGTCCCCGGGATGATGGCCAGGGTCCAGATGGTGAACACGGCCAGCAAAAACCGCCCCTTGCGCCTGGAGAAGGTGTGCACGAAAAAGTAAAAGAACAATTCCATGCTGAACAGGGCCACCAAAGACACCTTGTACCAGAAATTCATGCCCGGCCACATCTGCAGCCGCATGAGGATGGCGCCGCCGGACCACAAAATGGCGTCCAGCAGCACTGCGAGAAACGCCCGGATCTCCGGAGTCTTCTTGGTGGCCAGGAACGTGACAAACATCAGCAAAAAGCAGCTGAAGACCGTGATGTTGATAAAGAGGAAGGGAATGTCGTTCACAGCACCGGCCTCCCTTCCGCCCCGTCCGCCTGCTGGCGCAGAAGGCCCACGATATCCAGCATGCCGGGATTGATCCGGGGCAGGCGGGTGCCGATCTTGTGCTCATAGGCGGCGATGGTGCCGTATTTCAAAATGGTGATCTGCAGCGGCTCCATATTCAAAAGCTTCTTCAAGTCGCCGTAGTCGCTGTCAAAGTATTTGAAATACAGGCTCAGGTGCTCCGTCAGCACCGTGCGGGTGACCACCTCGCTGGCCTGGGCATCCGGCGGCAGCTCCAGGTACATGTGCAGGAAGGGGTCATCCTTTTCGTTGAATTCCTTCTTCAGCACCCAGTCTCCCAGCTCCAGGCGGCTCAGGCGGATCACCTCCTGCATGGACGAGGCGGTGATGCGGGTAAAGCCGGCGATGTCGATCACGTCCGGCACCCGGTCCACAAAGGTCAGCCGGGGAAGCTGTCCGCTCCCGGCGGTAAGGCAGTGGTACATGTCTCCGATGCGGTAGCGCATGAACGCGCCCCCGTGGAGCACGGAGAGCACCAGCTCGTACGTTTCCCCCGCCTGGATCTCGTCCATCAGGCAGGTGCGGGGCTGGTAGGCGGGGTCCGTCAGGTTGCGGCGCATCTCCGACTCGGGGATGAACTCATAGAAGCAGGCATCCGGGAAAAATACCATGCCCCGGTGCTCCCAGTTCTCCGCGCCGATGCAGGTGGACTCCGTTCCCGCGGCCAGCTCCACCGGGGCGATGCCCCACGCCCGGGTCAGCCGGTCCCGGTAGCACTTGGCATCGGTGCCGGCGAAGAAAAACGCCTTGAGCCGGAACACGTCCCCCGGTGTGATGGGGCGGCCGTCCCGGCGGCTTACGTATTTGGCCCGCAGGTAGCGCACGGCGTTGCCCGGCGACACCTTCATATGGTGGCCGCCGCTTCCGCCGCTGCTCTTGCCGAAGCTCTCGGTGATGTAGTTGGCCACAGAGCCGATGCCGAAGAAGAAATCCACGCCGCCGCCCATGGCCATGGCGAAGCCCTTTTTGATCCGCTGGCTGAAGCTCAGATCCGAGTTGGTGTTGGAGTCGGGCAGCCAGGTGAAATGGATGTCCTCGTCAAAAAGCGACGGCATCAGTCCCGTGGCATAGGGCAGCGGGGCGCCGCCGTACAGGATCCGGTCGCCGGATCTCAGGTCGAAATCTCCCTTTTTCCGGGCAGTGGCCATCATCATGGTGGCCAGCAGGTTGTGGCGGTAGGTATCCAGCATACTGCGGGTATAGGGCGCCAGCTTGATGGGGCGAAGACCGCCCTCCCAGGTGGTCTGGATCCACACGGCCGGCTCCGCGCACAGCATCTCCGCGCGCTTGGGCAGCAGCACGTCGGCATAATCGGCATACGTGGTCAGGGGCAGGCACTGGCGCAGCTCGTCGATGGTGCGGGGCGTCTTCCCCCGCAGCAGGAGCTTTCCAAGTCCGCTTGCGCTCCAAAGCGTCAGCTGCTCTTCCATGAGCCGCCGCTGGGTGTACATGTAATCGGCCAGACTCATGTCCAAAAAGCCGCAGTATTCCTGCCACAGCTGCTCCCGGGAGCACTTTTTCAGCTTATCTTCAAAGCGCATGGACTCACCCCCTCACTTCTTTTTCCAGCAGGCGCAAATGCTGGCCCTGTTGGGCACCAGGAAGGGTGTGGCAGCCTGATAGGCCCCATATCCCGCCAGCCGCGCCGGAAACACACACCGGTCCTCAAAAGCCACCAGCCCCACGTCCAAAGCGCTCAGCACCACCGCCTCCCACAGCGGCAGCCCGGCGGCGAAGGCCAGACAGCCATACAGTCCCGCAAACCACAATACCCCCGGATGGCGGCACAGGGCATACACCCCCGTGGTGCAGGCCGGGCGTTCCTCCCCCGGACTTGCGTAGGATGCCCCCACCGGCAGGGCAAAAAACAGCGTATAGACCTCCAGGAGGAAAAACAGCGCCCCAAGCGCGAAAAGCAGGCCCCGCAGCCACCCGTGGACCAGGGGTGCTCCCTGCCGGGCCTCCAGGACCGTGCCAACCGTCAGCAGCAGCGCCCCCAGGGGAAAGCAGAGCTTCAATCCCCTCCGGCCCAGCTGCCAGTCATTATAATCACTGAGAAAAAACAGGGCAAAGCCGCAAAGGCTCAGACAAAACCCCATCGGCTCAGTCCTCCATCCGGTCGTTCCGTAACCATCTTTTGATTATGTTTACTATTTTTTCCTATTATACAAATATTCCTGTATAAATTCAACAAATTTCCCCTCGACGTTTTTCACAAATCGTATGCATCGAGCATTGGCACAACATATAGTTTCCCATCTGTGCGCAAAACGCAATCTGTTGTCGATATCGACAGATTTCCCCATTTTTTCCGCCGAAGTGCCGGGTCGCTCCGTCAAAACAGCGACAGTACGCTCCCTTATGGCTGCGCGGGATGGAAGTGACGGTACACCGCCTCCGCCGTGGATCTGGGCACGATGGCCGCCAGGGTCTCCACATCCGCCTCCCGGATGGCCTTCATGGATCCCAATGCGCGCCGCAGGGCCTCCTTGCGCTTGGGACCCACGCCGGGGATCTCATCCAGGGCGGAGCGCAGCGTGGAGCGGGTATGGCTTTCGTGGTGATAGGTGATGGCAAAGCGGTGGGTCTCCTCCTGGATCTGTCCGATGAGGGAGAACACCGCCGGATTGGCCGTCAGGCCGATCTCCCGGCCCTGGGGCGTCACCAGGGCCCGGGTGCGGTGGCGGTCGTCCTTGACCATGCCGAATATGGGCACCGTCACGCCGAAGGCATCCGCCACCTCCTGGGCGGCGGCGGCATGGGTCTGGCCGCCGTCGATCAAAAATACGTCCGGCAGGGGCAGGAACTTCTCATCCCCGTCCGCCGCCCGCTGGAGCCGGCGGCGCAGCACCTCCTGCATGGAGGCGTAGTCGTCCGGGTGGCCCTGGAGCTCCTTGATGCGGAAGCGCCGGTAAGCCGAGCGCAGCGGCCGCACGCCGCTGTATACCACCATGGACGCCACGATATCGCTTTTGCCCGTGTTGGAGATATCGAAAGACTCCATGCGCCGGGGCGGCTGGGCAAGGCCCAGCAGGCTGGCCAGCAGCGCCAGGGTATGGGCCACCCGCTCTTCCGCAGTGGTTGCCCGCTCCGCCTCCTCGGCGGCGTTGCGCTGCGCCATGTCCCGCAGGTCCGCCTTCTCTCCCCGCTGGGGCACGTGGACCCAGACCTTGTGTCCGGCCCGGCGGGTCAGCGCCTCGGAAAGGCTCTCGCACTCCCCGGTGTCCACCGGCAGCAGGATCTCGTGGGGCAGCACCGCCCGGGGCAGGTAATACTGGGCTGTAAGGGCAGAGAGCATCTCCGCCTCCTCTTCCTCGATGGGGGCGGTGAACAGCTCCGTCTCCCGGCCGGTGAGGTTCCCGTTTTCCATATGCAGCACGGCGTAGCAACACTTGCCCGCGCCCCGGTACAGCCCCCAGATGTCCGTGTCGGCACAAAGGCCGGCGATGACCGTCTGCTTTTTGCTCAGGGCGCCGATGGCGTTGATCCTGTCCCGGATGGCGGCTGCCTGCTCAAAGTGCAGTGCCTCCGCCTCCGCCTCCATCTCCGCCGTCATGTCCCGCAGCAGCTGGCGGGACTTGCCCTCCAGCAGCTGACAGGCCTGATCGATGCGCCGGTTGTACTCCTCCGCCGTCATTTCCGGGCGGCAGAAGCCGTCACACCGGCCCATGTGGAAATTAAGGCAGGGCCGCTCGGCGCCGATGTCCCGGGGGAATCGGCGGGAGCATGTGGGCAGACGCAGCGCGGCAAACACCGCGTCCAGGGCCTGGCGGGTCTCATACCGGCCCCCGAAGGGGCCGAAGTACCGGGCGGAGTCATTGGCGTAGCGGTTGGCCAGAGTAAAGCGGGGGTACGGCTCCCGGGAAAGGCGCACAAAGGGATAGCCCTTGTCGTCCTTGAGCAGGATGTTGTATTTGGGGCTGTGGCGCTTGATGAGGGAGTTTTCCAGCACCAATGCCTCAAATTCGCTGGTAACGAAGATCGTGTCGAAGTGGTCCACCTGGGAGACCATCTGCCGGGTCTTGGCCGTGTGGGAGGCGCTTTCCTGAAAATACTGGCTCACCCGGTTTTTCAGCTTCTTCGCCTTGCCCACATAGATCACTTTCCCGGTCTTGTCCATCATGAGATATACGCCGGGCACCAGCGGCAGATCGTTGGCTTTCTGCCGCAGCTCTTCCTTTGTCATGGTCTCTCCTTTCACCGCTCCAGCGGATGGAAAAAAAGAGGCTCCGCAGACCGCGGAGCCTCCCTTGGGGTATATGGAATCTTATTCGCCGAAGTTGTCCTTGACCAGCTCCACCAGGGTGTTGACTGCAGTTTCCTCGTCGTCACCGTCAGCGATCAGTGTGATGGTGGTGCCCTTCACAATGCCCAGGGACAAAACGCCCAGCAGGCTCTTGGCATTGACGCGGCGGTCTTCCTTCTCCACCCAAATCCCGCTCTTGAACTCGTTGGCCTTCTGAATAAAGAATGTGGCAGGTCTCGCGTGCAGACCTACTTCGTTGTTAACGGTGACATTCTGAGTATACATGATGCAGCTCTCCTTTTCTATACCAAGTCAGACTGAACAGCTTCGCATAGCAAGTCAAATTACTAGATATATCATACCTGCTTTTGTTGGCCGCGTCAACGGCGTTTTTCACAAACATTTAAAATTTTCCCCTGGCCCGAAGCTTTTCATTTGGTAGTTTAGACCATTTTCCCTCCATTCTATACGGGTTGTTTTGTGTTTTTTTCAGCACTTTACCGATTTTCATAGAAAAAGAGCCGCCGGCTATGCCGACGGCTCCGCTGGGATCAATAGTTCTCGGCCTTCACCTGGAAGTAGGCCTGGGGATGCTTGCACACGGGGCACACGGCAGGAGCGTTTTCGGCAACCTCCACGTGGCCGCAGTTGCGGCAGAACCACATGACCTTCTCGCCCTTCTTGAAGACCTCGCCCTTCTTCAGGTTGTCCAGCAGCTTCAAATAGCGCTCTTCGTGGGTCTTCTCGATCTTGGCCACGCCCTCAAACTGAGCGGCCAGGGCCAGGAAGCCCTCCTCCTCGGCGGTGCGGGCCATTTCGGCGTACATCTGGGTCCACTCCTCGTTCTCGCCGGCGGCCGCCGCCACCAGGTTTTCCTCGGTGGTGCCGATGCCGGAGAGGGCCTTGAACCACAGCTTGGCATGCTCCTTCTCGTTGAGCGCCGTCTCCTGGAAGATGGCGGCGATCTGCTCATAGCCGTCCTTCTTGGCCTGGCTTGCGAAATAGTCGTACTTGTTGCGGGCCTGGGACTCCCCGGCAAACGCCTTCCACAGATTGGCCTCCGTCTTGCTGCCCTTCAGTTCCATATCTTTTTTCCCCTTTCAAAAAAATAAAATCAAGTTTGCTCCGCCGCGCAGGCGGGACAAATTCCATAAAAACAAAGGCTGTGCCCCCGGACGAGCCGTCCGTCCCCCGCCGCCAGCGTATCCAGGGCGGCGTCATAGGGGATGGCTACATCGGACACGGCTCCACACCGCTGACAGCGGAAATGCGCATGGGGCGAAAGGTCGGCGTCAAACCGCGCCACGGGCCCCTCCAGCTCCATCAGCCGCCCCTCCGCCGCCATCTGCCGCAGGTTGCGGTAAACCGTTCCCAGGCTCAGGCGGGGCATTGCGGGTTTGAGACGTTCGTACACCATCTCTGCCGTGGGATGGGTATCCGTGGCGCAGACAGCCTCATAGATCTGCTCCCTCTGTCGGGAGAATCGGCGCTGCTGCATATCTCGTCTCCTTAACAGTAATAATTACTGATATTGTTATAGCATACCGCAAACCAAAATGCAAGCCCTTTTTTCATTTTTTTCCGCTTCTAAACGGACACTTGCCGCAAACACTATCCATTGGGTATCGCGCAACGATTCTTCCCGGAAAAGGAGGAGCATATACCTTGAAAAGAATGATTGCGCTTTTGAGCGCGGCACTGCTGGCCCTGTCGGTGACCGCCTGCGGCAATGACCAGAAAAATGATCCCAACAACGGCAACGACGCCGTCCTCAATGGGACGGACGGCAAGGAGAATACCAACGACGGCATCATGGGCGACATGGCCCAGGGCACGGAAGACGTGGTGCAGGGCGCGGAGGACGCAGTCCAGGACGTTGGAAACGGCGTCAAGGACGCGGTGGACGGCGTGGAGCAGGGTGTGGATGACGTGACGGACACCGCTGAAAACGCCGGAAAGGCCATGAAGCGGTCCGTGGAGGAGGGCGGCGTTTCCTATGGGGAGATGCTGGACAACGCCCGGGTCCATGACACCGACGGCGACCTGACCGACCACGAAAACGCCGTGACCCCCGGCTGGGACGGCTGAGTGTTTTCCGCATAAAAAACAGGACGGGAAGTTCCTCCCGTCCTGTTTTTCCACTTTTACATCTGTAAAATGCACTGCTCCAGTTCCTGCGTGGTGTCTGCCAGGAAATCCGCCCCGGCCTCCGTCAGCTCCCCGCGGCCCCGGAAGCCCCAGGTGACGCCGCAGGCCCGGAGCCCCGCGTTATGAGCCGTATGGATATCCACGGCACTGTCCCCCACAAAGAGCGTTTCCGCTTTCTCCGCCCCCAGCTGCGATAGGATCTGCTCCACGCCGGTGGGGTCCGGCTTCACCGGCACGCCGGGCAGTTTGCCCCGCACCAGATGGAACATCCCGTCAAAAAAGTGGCGGATGATGACCTGGCTGAAATCATCGGCCTTATTGGAGTATACCGCAAGGCACACGCCCTGAGTTCTCAGCCGCTCCAGCAGCGCCGGAATGCCGTCATAGGGTGCCGTCTTGTCCAGGTTGTGGGCGCCGTAATACCCGCTGAACTCCGCCAGCGTCTCCTGCAGCCGGGCCTCGTCCTGACAGTCGGCCGGGGAAAAGCGGGAGACCAGGTTGGGGATGCCGTGGCCCACCATGTGCCGGTACTCCTCTACGGAGTGCTCCGGCCAGCCGTTTTTGCGGCAGACCCAGTTTCCGGCGCCTGCCAGATCCTCAATGGTATTCAATAGTGTTCCGTCCAGATCGAAAATCACCGTTTTATACATTGCGTTTCCCTGCCTCACCTGTTGGTTTTTTCACATTGTAGCAGGCCCGGCCCTCGCGCTCAAGCAGCAAAGCGCCGAAAAAGCCGCCTTACGGGCGGCTTTTTTCATGTTTCTCTCACGCCAGCGGGCAGGATTCCGCCCCGGCGGCGGTCAGCACCGCCGACTCCGTGAATCCTGCCGCCCGGGCCAGCTCCGCCGCCTGGTCATAGCCAAAGAGCAGATGCTCCTTGCAGTGGGCGTCGGCGGTGAGGATGACGCGGCCCCCCATGGCCCGCCACTCCCGCAGCAAAAAGAGGGCCGGATAGGGCGCCTGGCGATACCCCCGGGCCACGCCGCCGGTGTTGATCTCCAGCAGTGTTCTATTTGGGTCGGTGCGGTGCAGCGCCTCCAGGGCCGCCGCCCGGTACCGGGGGGCCTCCTCATCGAAAAAGCGGTTTCCGGCGTTGAGCTTGGTGATAAGGTCGATGTGGCCCAGGATGGTGGGCTTTTTCTCCGCCACCGCTCCCACCGCCCGGAAGTACCCTTCCGCCATGGCCAGGGCGTCGCCGCCGTACATCGCATCCCGGCAGGCGGCCAGCTGCTCCTCTTTCCAGTCCATGGAGTAGTAGACTCCCTCCGGCGAGCGCTGGTAGTGGACGCTGCCGATCCAGTAGTCAAAGCCCCCCGGCGTCACATCCGACCAGCTGTCCCACTCGATGCCCGCGAGCACCTCCATCCGCCCGGCGTACGCGGCCCGCGCTGCCGCGATGGCCGCGCGGTAGGCGGTCATGTCCCGGGGCAGCACCAGCCCGGAATCAGAGGGGATGGGGGTATGGACATGGCAGGAA
>CAUWEK010000195.1:0-13042 GCA_963557435.1 uncultured Dysosmobacter sp. | reverse complement strand
TCCAGGAAGGTCCCGCCATACAGCCGGGCCGTCTCGGAGGGGTTGTAGGCGCAGTACTGCACAAAGCCCATGAGGCCCGGCAGGTTCACCTCGCAGTCCTGAGAAGCCAGGAACTTCTCCAGGTCATTGTTGCCTAGGGGGGAGTATTTTACATAGATCTCTCCCACCACGCCCACTTTCACCTTGGGCACCCGGTGGACGGGAATCGCCGCGAACTCCCGGGCGATCTTGGGCATGGCCGCCTTGATCTCCCGGCCTGACCAGCCCTTGTCCTGGAGCACCCAGCCGCAGATGGTATCCAGCCACTTTTCCTGCATGGCTTCGGCATCGCCCTTGTGGGTCTCGTAGGGCTCCGTCTGAGCCCGCAGGGCCACCAGCAGATCGCCGTAGTAAATGCAGGCCAGGAGCTTGCGCATCATGGGCACGGTCATGGGGAAGCCGGAGTCCTTCTCGAGGCCCGAGAAGTTCAGGCTCACCACGGGCACCTGGCCGTAGCCGGCCTTCGCCAGGGCCTTGCGCAGCAGGTGGATGTAGTTGGAGGCACGGCAGCCGCCGCCGGTCTGTGTGATGATCAGGGCCGTGTGGTCCAGGTCGTACTTCCCGGAGCCCAGAGCGTCCAGGAACTGGCCGATGACCAGCAGTGCCGGATAGCAGGTGTCGTTATGCACATATTTGAGGCCCAGCTCGCACACCTGGCTGCCGCAGTTTTCCAGCAGCTCACAGGTGTAGCCTGCCTGCTTCATGACGGCGGCCAGGATGCGGAACTGCACCGGCGCCATGTTGGGGATGAGGATCTTGTGGGTCTTTTTCATCTCCGGGGTGAACTTGGGATAATCTTGAAACGCCAATTCCATATTACCGCTCCTTTCTTGCCTCGTCTTGTTCGTCCAGGGCGGCAAACAGGCTCCGCAGGCGGATGCGCACCGCGCCCAGATTGGTGATCTCGTCGATTTTCAGCTGGGTGTAGAGCTTGCCGCCCGCCTGCAGAATCTCCCTCGTCTCGTCGGAGGTGATGGCGTCCACGCCGCAGCCGAAGCTCACCAGCTGCACCAGGTCCATATCCCGGTGCTCGCAGCAGTATTTTGCCGCCGCGTACAGCCGGGCATGGTAGGTCCACTGGTTGAGCACGGTGGTGGGGAACTTCTCCACCCGGTTGGAGATGGAGTCCTCCGTCACCACGGCGGCGCCGAACTGGGTGATGAGGGTATCGATGCCGTGGTTCACCTCCGGGTCCACATGGTAGGGACGGCCCGCCAGCACGGTGATCCGCCGGCCCTCGGCCCGGGCCTGGTCCATGACCCGCTCGCCCTCCTTGCGGATGAGGGACATATGGTGGGCATACTCGGCGTAGGCCGCGTCTGCCGCCTCCCGCACCTCGCTGCGGGTGATGTCCGGGAAATAACGGCGCAGGGCCTCGTGGATCTTCTTGGTGAAGTCCTTGGGGCGATGCAATCCCACATAGTCATAGATGAACTTGGTGTCCTTGATCTCCGGGCAGTTGCCGGCAATGACCTCGGGATAATAGGCCACCACCGGGCAGTTATAGTGATTGTCGCCCAGGCCCTCATCCAGGTTGTAGGTCATGCAGGGGTAGAAGATGGCATCCAGCCCCAGCTTGGAGAGGAAGTGGATGTGTCCGTGGGCCAGCTTGGCCGGGAAGCACGCCGTATCGCTGGGGATGGTGCCCTGGCCCTTGAGGTAGAGGTCCCGGCTGGACAGGGGGCTGTGATACACCGCAAAGCCCAGCTTGGTGAAGAACGTATGCCAGAAGGGCAGCAGTTCCCACATGTTCAGGCACAGGGGGATGCCGATCTTGCCCCGCTTGCCGGGAACGGGCTTGTAGCCCAGGATCAGCTTGCGCTTATAGGCATAGAGGTTGCGCTCACCGGAGTCCGCCTTGCCGGTGACGGGGCGGTCGCAGCGGTTGCCGCTGATGTAGGTGCCGCCGTCGGCAAAGGTGCTGATGGTCAGCTGGCAGTTGTTGCCGCAGCGGCCGCACACCTCGTTGCGGGTCTCCTGGCGGAACTCGGCCAGCGCCTTGGGGCCCAGCAGGGTGCTCACCGCGCCGCTGCCGGCCTTGCCGCGGCCGTAGAGGGCCGCGCCGTAAGCGCCCATCAGGCCCGCGATATCAGGCCGGATGACCTCCACGCCCATTTCCTTTTCAAAGGCCCGCAGCACGGCCTCGTTGTAGAACGTGCCGCCCTGGACCACGATGTTGCGGCCCAGCTCCTCCGGAGAGGCGGCGCGGATGACCTTGTAGATGGCGTTTTTCACCACGGAGATGGAAAGGCCCGCAGAGATATTTTCGATGGTGGCGCCGTCCTTCTGAGCCTGCTTGACAGAGGAGTTCATAAAGACTGTGCAGCGGCTGCCAAGGTCCACGGGACGGTCAGCAAAAAGGCCCAGCTTGGCAAACTCCTTCACGTCATAGCCCAGTGCCTGGGCAAAGGTCTGCAAAAAGCTTCCGCAGCCGGAGGAGCACGCCTCGTTGAGGAAGATGTTGCTGATGGCGCCCTGGTCGATCTTGAAGCATTTCATATCCTGGCCGCCGATGTCGATGATGAAATCCACATTGGGCAGGAAGTGCCGGGCAGCGGTGAAGTGGGCCACTGTCTCCACCACGCCGTAATCGGCATGGAAGGCGGACTTGGCCAGGTCCTCGCCGTAGCCGGTGGTGGTCACGGAGGCAACATGGAGAGCCGGATGCTCCTCATAGAGCTTGGTGAGCACCTCCCGGATCAGCGGCACGGGGTTACCCAGGTTGGGCCGGTAGTCCGTAAACAGCAGCCGGGCGTCCTGGTCGATGACCACCAGCTTCACAGTGGTGGAGCCGGAGTCGATGCCGATGTGCACGGGAGCGGCGTAGTCCGCCGTGAAGGGCACCCGGGGCACCGCCGCCTTGGCGTGCCGGGCCCGGAAGGCCTCGTACTCCTCTTTACTCGCAAACAGCGGCGGCTGGGACCGATAGGTCTCCGAAGCGCCCCGGGTCTTGAGATCCTCTGCCACGGCCTCCAAAGAGAAGGTCTGGTCCGCGTAAAAGGCCGCGCCCAGGGCAACGAACAGCAAGCTGTTGTCCGGGCAGGTGCCCTGGACGCCCAGGGTCTTGTCGAAGCTGCGGCGCAGGCAGCGGGAGAAGGTCAGCGGTCCGCCCAGATACAGCACGTTGCCGGTGATGGGACGGCCCTGAGCCAAGCCTGCGATGGTCTGGTTCACCACCGCCTGATAGATGCTGGCGGCGATATCCTCCGCCCGGGCGCCCTGGTTGATGAGGGGCTGCACGTCGCTCTTGGCAAACACGCCGCAGCGGGAGGCGATGGTATAGGTCTTTTCCGCCTGGGCGGCCGCCGCGTCCATCTCGTCGGCGGTCATCTTCAAAAGGGTGGCCATCTGGTCGATGAAGGCGCCGGTGCCGCCGGCGCAGGAGCCGTTCATACGTACCTCCGTGCCGCCGGTCAAAAACAAGATCTTGGCGTCCTCGCCGCCCAGCTCGATGATCACATCGGTGCCGGGGGCCAGACGGCCCGCCGCCACCCGGGTGGCAAACACCTCCTGCACAAAGGGAACGCCCACGCTGTCCGCCATTCCCATGCCGGCAGAGCCGGAAATGGCCAGCTGGGCGCTGCCGCCGGGGACATACTGTTCCGCCACCCGGCGCAAAAGCTCCTCGGACTTCTCCAGGATATGGCTGAAATGCCGCTCATATGTACTGTACACGATGCGGTCCGCATCGTCCAAAACCACACACTTGATGGTGGTGGAGCCTACATCAAGGCCGACTTTCAATCTGTTTTCCTCCTTTGGAAACCGCTTACACAGCCCCTATGGGCGGTAAGCCGCAAGATACCACATTAGTTGTGTATTGTACTCTTTTTCCTCGGAATGTGCAATTGACAAATTGCGGCAAGTGTGTAAAAAAATCGTTAAGAAATCGTTTATCTTTTTTCTTCCCCTTTTTTCCATGCTGTGATATACTAAATCTTATCTATTTCACCCAAGGAACGGGAGGTTCATCCATGGATCAGGTCCTGCTGCACTGCTGCTGCGCCCCCTGCTCGCTCAGCTGCATCGAGCCATTGCGCGCCGAGGGCATCGAGCCGGTGGCGTTCTGGTATAACCCCAACATCCACCCCTGGAAGGAATACGAGGCCCGGCGGGACTGCCTGCTCGAGTATGCCCCCACCATCGGCATGGAGGTGCGGGTCCAGGAGGACTACGGCCTGCGGGAGTTTGTGGAGCACGTGGCCGCCGACATCGACCATCGCTGCGCCTACTGCTATGGCCACCGGCTGGAGGAGACCGCCCGCTATGCCGCCCAGCACGGCTTTGCCGCTTTCACCTCCACTTTGCTTGCCAGCACCTATCAAAACCACGAGGCCATCGCCGCAGCCGCCCAGGCCGCCGCGGAGCGGTACGGCGTCACGTTCCTCTACCGGGATTTCCGTCCCAATTTCCGGGCCGGAAACCAGCGGGCCCGGGAGCTTGGCTTCTACATGCAGAAGTACTGCGGCTGCGTCTTTTCCGAGCAGGACCGCTACCAGAAAAAGATCGACCGGGACAAGGCCCGCTTTGCCGCACAGCCTTAAAAAGTTTTTTAGCCGCAAAAAAGCCCCGCAGGGAATACCCTGCGGGGCTTTTTCTCAGTTTTTCAGGCTGTGCATGGGAGCCGGGATGCGGCCGCCCCGGGCGATGAAGTCCGCGCTGGACTCCGGGTGCACCGGCATGACCGGGGCGCTGCCGAACAGGCCGCCGATCTCCACCGTGTCGCCCACGGTCTTGCCGGGGGCGGGGATCAGCCGCACGGCGGTGGTCTTGCAGTTGATCATGCCGATGGCCGCCTCGTCGGCGATGATGGCGGCGATGGTCTCGGCGGGGGTGTCCCCGGGAACGGCGATCATGTCCAGGCCCACAGAGCAAACGCAGGTCATAGCCTCCAGCTTGTCCAGGCACAGCACGCCGCTCTTGGCGGCGGCGATCATGCCCTCGTCCTCACTGACGGGAATGAACGCGCCGGAGAGGCCGCCCACAGAGGAGGACGCCATGACGCCGCCCTTTTTCACCGCGTCGTTCAAAAGGGCCAGGGCCGCGGTGGTGCCGTGGGTGCCGCACACCTCCAGGCCCATCTCCTCCAGGATGCGGGCCACGCTGTCCCCCACAGCGGGGGTGGGTGCCAGGCTCAGGTCCACGATGCCAAAGGGCGTATCCAGCCGGCTGCTGGCCTCCCGGGCCACCAGCTGGCCCATACGGGTGATGCGGAAGGCGGTCTTTTTCACCGTCTCGGCCACCACATCGAAGGGCTGGCCCTTGACGGACTGCAAGGCATGGTACACCACACCGGGACCGGAGACGCCCACGTTGATGACCTTCTCCGCCTCGCCTACACCGTGGAACGCGCCGGCCATGAAGGGGTTATCTTCCACGGCGTTGCAGAAGATCACCAGCTTGGAGCAGCCCAGTCCGTCTTCAGCGGCGGTGGCCTGAGCCACCTCCTTGACCACCCGGCCCATGAGAGCCACGGCGTCCATGTTGATGCCCGCCTTGGTGGAGCCCACGTTCACGGAGGAGCAGACAAAACGGGTCTGGGCCAGAGCCTGGGGAATGGAGCGGATCAGCTTCTCATCCGCCAGCGTCATGCCCTTTTGCACCAGGGCGGAGTAGCCGCCGATGAAGTTGACACCGCAGCGCTCTGCCGCCCGGTCCAGTGCCAGGGCAAAGGGCACATAGTCGTCCGTATCGCTGGCGCCGGCCACCAGGGCCATGGGGGTGACGGAGATGCGCTTGTTGACGATGGGGATGCCGAACTCCCGCTCGATGTCCTCGCCGGTACGCACCAGGTTCTCCGCATAGCGGCAGATCTTGTCGTACACCTTGTCGCAGGCGCGCTTGGGGTCCGGGTCGCAGCAGCTGAGCAGGGAGATGCCCATGGTGATGGTGCGGATGTCCAGATGCTGCTGGTCGATCATTTCAATGGTGGAGAGGATCTCCTTTTGATTGAGCATGGTCTCCCCTCCTCAGATATTGTGCATGGCGTCGAAGATCTCCTCCCGCTGGATGCGGATGGAAAGCTCCATCTTGGTACCCAGCTTGGAAAGGGCCTCGCTCAGCTCGCCGATGGAGGCGGTGGATTTGCTCACATCCACGGCCATGACCATGGTGAATGCCCCATGGAGAATGGTCTGGGAGATATCCAGGATGTTGACGTTGTACTCGGACAGCAGGATGCAGATGGCGGCAATGATGCCCACCTTGTCCTGGCCCACGACGGTGACGATGGCGTTCATAGGTCTCCTCCTTGCAGGGCGGCCCCCGGGGCGCCCGTTCTTTCGTATGCGCGGCGCATCCGGCGCGCCGCGTGCAGCGGCACTATTGTAGCACGGATCGGCCCGAATGTAAACCCGGCGCAGCGGGAGCAGCCCCAAAGGGCGTCCCGCTGCGCCGCAGCGATGCTTCAGATCTCATCAAAGAATTTGGCGTGGATGGCCTTGACGGCCCGGTTCACGTCCTCCTCGTCCAGCAGGACGGAGACGCGGATCTCGGAGGTGTTGATCATCTGGATGTTGATGCCCGCCTCATAGAGTGCCTCGAACATCTTGGCGGCCACACCGCAGTTGCTCATGAGGCCCGCGCCCACGATGGACACCTTGCCGATGGCCTCATCGGCCTCGATGTGGTCGAACCGGATGGCATCCTTGTGCTCGTTGAGCACCCGCTCCGCCTCCTCCAGGTCCTTTTTGTGTATGGTAAATGCAATATCCTTGGTATCTTCCCGGCCGATGGACTGCAGGATCAGATCCACGTTGATGTTGTTCCGGCTGAGCAGGTCGAACACCTGGAACGCCACGCCGGGGTTGTGCTGCAGCCCCACCAGGGCGATCCGTGCAATGCTGACGTCCTTTGCCACACCGGCAATATTGGTTTTCTCCACTTTTGTAACCTCCTTGACTTTCGTACCGGGCTTGCGCTCCAGGCTGGACAGCACTTCCAGGTCCACCCGGAACTTTTTCGCCAGCTCCACGCTGCGGTTGTGCAGTACCTGCGCGCCCTGGCTGGCCAGCTCCAGCATTTCGTCATAGGTGATCTCGTCCAGCTTTCTGGCATTGGGCACCAGACGCGGGTCCGTGGTGTAAACGCCGTCCACATCCGTGTAGATCTGGCACAGCTTTGCGTGGAAGGCCGCCGCCAGCGCCACGGCACTGGTATCGGAGCCGCCCCGGCCCAGGGTCGTCACATCCCCCTGCCGGTCCACTCCCTGGAAGCCGGTAACCAGAACGATGCGGTGCTGGTCCAGCTCCGAGCGGATGCGCTCGGAGTCGATCCGCTTGATGCGGGCGTCGGCATGGACGCCGGTGGACTGGATGCCCACCTGCCAGGCGGCCAGGGACACGCAGGGCAGTCCCATGGCCTCCAATGCCATGGCGCACAGCGCCACGGAGATCTGCTCGCCGGTGGAAAGCAGCATATCCATCTCCCGCTTGGAGGCGTGGGGGTTGATCTCCTCCGCCTTGGCGATCAGGTCGTCGGTGGTGTCTCCCTGCGCAGAGAGCACCACGATCACATCGTTGCCCTCCAGATAGGTCTCCGCGATGATGCCGGCCACATTCCGGATGCGCTCGGCATCCCGCACGGAGCTGCCGCCGAATTTTTGTACGATCAAACTCATAGTGTTTCCTTCTTTGCCTCAGATTGGTTGCGTCCCCCGGTTCATGGTATGCCGCCGGTTCGGCCGGCGTACCTTACAGCACCCGCAGGCAGGCCTGCGTCCGCAGTCCGGCGGTGAGATCGGCCGCCTTCCGGCCGGTCATCTCATCGGTGAGGAACACGGTGCCGTCCTCCTCCGAGAGCACCTGGATCTGCCCGAACACCGCTTCTGCCCGCTCCGCGCTGTCCGCAGTGCGCACATACCAGCGCCCGGAAAGCTCCATGGGGTCCACAAACCCGGCGGGATCGGGGTCCCAGCCCAGAGGCGTGCGGCGGGTGCCGGACTGGAGCGCCTCCATCACGTCCGCCACGCAGGCGGATGCCGTGGGCAGCGCGCCGGCACCCTTGCCGTAGAACATGACCTCGCCGGTGGCGTTGCCCCGCACCACCACCGCGTTGAACACGTCTTCCACATTGGCAAGGGGCGTATCCTCCGGGATGAGATGGGGCGAGACGTAGGCGCTGCGCGCCCCGTTCTCCAGCCGCACGGCCCGGCCCAGCAGCTTGATGCGGTAGCCCGCCTGCTCTGCCGCCTTCACATCTTTGAGGTCCAGACGGGAGATGCCCTCCATGGGCACTGCCGCCGGATCGGTCTGGCGCCCGAAAGCCAGGTCCGCCAGGATGCAGGTCTTGCGCCCGGCGTCGATGCCCTCCACGTCAGCGGTAGGGTCGGCCTCGGCGTAGCCCTTTTCCTGCGCCTCCCGCAGCGCGTCGGCAAAGGAGGCGCCGGTGCGCACCATGCGGGTGAGAATGTAGTTGGTGGTACCGTTGAGGATGCCGTACACCTCGTCGATGCGGTTGGCGGCCATGCACTCGGTCAGCGGGTGCAAAATGGGAATGCCGCCGCCGACGCTGGCTTCAAAGAAGTAGCTGACACCCTTCTCCCGGGCCAGGGACAGCAGCTCGCAGCCGTGCTCGGCAACCAGCTGCTTGTTGGCCGTGACCACATGCTTGCCCGCAGCCAGGGCCCGGCGGGTGTATTCATAGGCCGCCTCCACGCCGCCGATGGTCTCCACCACCACCCGGATATCCGGGTCGTTTTCGATACGGCCGAAATCATCGGTCATCCGGTCACGGTAAGGCCCGTCCTTGAAATGACGCACCAAAATGGTCTTCACCCGCAGGGGCTCGCCCAGCTTGCGCTCGATCTCACGGGCATTCTCCTCCACCACCTTGGCAACGCCCGTCCCCACCGTGCCAAGGCCCATAATCGCGATTTGAATCATCTCTCTAATATTCCTTTCCGCTCAGCCTGCCAAAATCTCGAATTTGATCACGTCGTCCAAACTGGCCACGTTGCTCATCAGCTGCTCCAAAGACTCCTCCATCTCCGAGGTCTCCGCGGAGATGGTCACCGCCGCGCAGCCGTTGGTGGGAATGCTCTGGTTGATGGTGAGGATGTTGGCGCCGGAGGACGCGAACACCGTCAGCACCCGGGACAAAATACCCGCATTGTCCTTGAGCATGGCATAAAACGTGATGATATGCTCGGACTTCATGTCGTTGAAGGGCTGCACGGAGTCCTTGTACTTATAGAACGCACTGCGGCTGATGCCCGCCAGGCGGGTGGCCGCACCCACAGTGTCCACCTCCCCGGTCTGCATCATGCGCTTGGCCTCCGCCACCTTGATGAAAATTTCCGGCAGCGCGTCTGCCGCCACAATATAATATTTAATCTCTCTGGCCATCTCTGTTTTCCTCCTGTGGTCATTTGTCCATCTATGTTGTTCATCTTAGCAAAAAAAAATCGCCCTTGCAACGGAAAGAGCGAAAATTTTTTTGGAGAATATGGAAAAACGTCGCCCCATACAGGCACATGCCCCTATGGAAACTGCCAAACAGGCAGGCGCCCGGCCTGGGGCCGGGCGCCGTTTTTCATTTTCAGTGCCGCTTACCGGACACCGTGTTCCGCCTGGTAGACCGCCTTCATGGCCCGATAAGTCTCGTAGCAATCCAGCTTGGCCACCGTCTCGAAGGGGGCGTGCATGCTCAAAACCGGCACGCCCGCATCCAGCGTGGTGATGTTACGGTTGGCCATATAGGCCGCCACGGTGCCGCCGCCGCCGGCGTCCACCTTGCCCAGCTCCGCGATCTGCCAGACCACGCCGCAGCGGTCGAACAGGCCGCGGACATAGGCCACCGTCTCGGCATCGGCGTCGGAGGCGCCGGACTTGCCCCGGGCGCCGGTGTACTTGCAAAGGCCCACGCCGTAGTTCACGTAGGCGGCATTGCGCTTTTCGTACACCTCGCCGTAATCCGGGTCGTAGGCCGCCGTCACGTCGGCGCTGAGGCAGAAGGAGTTTTCATAGCACCGCCGCAGCGCCACGCCCTGGGCTGCGCACAGGTCCTCCATGAACGTATCGAACGCGGCGGACTGCATGCCCGTCACGCCGTCGGAGCCGATCTCTTCCTTGTCCGCCAGCATACACACGGCGGTGCGCGCCGGCGTCTCGTCCAGATCCAGCAGCGCCCGCAGCGCCGCGTAGCCGCACACCCGGTCATCGTGGCCGTAGGCGCCGATCATGGAGCGGTCCAGGCCGATGTCGCAGGCGTTTGCCGCGGGGACAGCCTCCAGCTCGGCGGAGGTGAAGTCATCCTCCGTAAAGCCGTACTTCTCATAGAGCAGCTGCATGACCGCCAGCTTCACCCGATTGGTGTCCTCCTCGTCCCCCATGGGACGGCTGCCCACCACCAGATTCAGCGACTCGCCGGGCACCGCCTCGCTCAGAGGCTTCTTGCCCTGCTCCATGCCCAAGTGGGGCAGCAGGTCCGTGATGACCAGCTTGGGATCGCCTGCGTCGGCGCCGATGTTCACCTCCACCTGCTTGCCGTCCTTCAGCGCCACCACGCCTCTAAGCTCCAGAGGGATGGTCACCCACTGGTACTTGCGCAGTCCGCCGTAGTAGTGGGTCTTGAGATAGGCCACCTCGCTCTCCTCATAGAGGGGGTTGGGCTTGAGATCCAGGCGGGGAGAGTCGATGTGTGCCGCGGCGATCTGGGCGCCCTGGTCCAGCGGTGCATGGCCGATGTGGGCCAGCATGACCGCCTTGCCCCGGTTGCACACATACACCTTGTCGCCGGGCTTTATCTCCATGCCCGGGGTAAAGGGACGATATCCCTTCTCCTGGGCCAGGCGCACGCTCTCCGCCGCGCACAGCCGCTCGGTCTTTCCGGCGTCCAGATACGCCATATAGTCCCGGCAGTAGGGCTCCATATGCTCCAGTGCCGCCGCGTCCAGACGGTCATAGCCGTTTTTCCGGTTAGACAGCAGTTTCTTTTTCAGTTCCTTGATCTCAGGCTTGTCCATGTGCCTTTTCCTCCTTCACGGCCTCTACCAGCCGTTCAAAAAATTCCCGGGCCTCCTGCTGGAAGGCCTCCGCCGTCTCCGCGCCGTTGTTGAGCTCACAGTCGCACTTGCCGCGGTAATACTCATCGGGCTTCTGGGCGGAGATCCGCAGCCGGGCATACTGCTCGGAGATGCCGTCCCGGGCCATGATGCGCCGCACCCGCAGCTCCAGCGGTGAGGTGATGGCCACCGTCCGGTCGCACAGGGCATCCGCGCCGCTTTCCAAAAGGTTGATGGCGTCGATGGCATACAGGCCAGTGCTCCCCTCCTCCAGACGGCGGCTGATCTCCGGCCGCAGGAAGCGGTAGACAATGGCATTGAGCTGCTCCAGGCGGTCCTTGTCCTCAAAGACCTCCTTGCCAAGACGCTGGCGGTCCAGCCGGCCGTCCATGCTGAACACGCCAGGGAACGTGGTGTGGATGGCGTTGCGCATGTCCTCGTTGTGCTCCAGCATGTCGTGGTACAGCGCGTCGCAGTCGATGACCGTGCCCCCCATGGACTCGATGGCCCGCAGGGCGCTGGTCTTTCCCGCGCCGGTGCCGCCGGTGAGACCCAGCACCACCTTGGTGCTGTCCGCTTCGATGACGTGGAACCCAGCGGCTTTTTTCAGCCGGTTGCCCACGGCCAAGCCCAGTCCCCGGTTATCCGGGCACTGGGCGTAGATCTCCTGCACGCCGCTGTTATCGAAGGTACGCAGGGCGTCGAACACACGCTGGGAGTGGGCCAGCTTATCGCCGCTGGGGCCCAGGGTGTGCACCTCCTGCTCTTTGAAAAGATGGGCAAATTCATCAAAGCAGATGACACCGTCACCGGGCTTGACCCGCCGGGCAATCTCCTGGGCGGACTTCTCCGGCGCGCCCGTGACCACCGTCACCGGGGCTTTGGGGGCATAGTGGCGGTACTTCATGCCCGGGGCCTTTGGCTTCTCGCCTTCTCCCAGAGCCCGGGTGACCGCCTTGTCCACGTCGATGTGGCCGATGAGCCGCTCCAGGTCCTCCAGAGGCAGTCCGCCCGGACGCAGCAGACGGGGCGGATCACACGTCAGGTCCAGGATGGTGGACTCCACGCCCACAGCGCAGGGTCCGCCGTCCACCACGCCCTCGATTTTGCCATCCATATCCTCCAGCACGTCCTGGGCGGTGGTGCAGCTGGGACGGCCGGAGGTGTTGGCACTGGGCGCCGCCACGGGGATGCCGGCCTCCCGGATGATGGCCAGGGTCACCGGGTGATCGGGACAGCGCATGGCCACGGTGTCCAGCCCCGCCGTGATGGCCGCAGGGACCACGTCCGTCCGGCACTTCAAGATCATGGTCAGGGGGCCGGGCCAGAACTTGCGGGCCAGCACATAAGCAAGGGGTGGGATGTCCTTGCAGTACCGGGGCAGCCACTGCTGGCCGGGAATGGTCAGAATCAGGGGATTGTCCTGGGGACGGCCCTTGGCCTCAAAGATCCTGGCCACAGCCTTCTCGTCCAGTCCGTTGGCCGCCAGGCCATACACCGTCTCCGTGGGGATGCCCACCAGCCCGCCGTCCCGCAGGATCTTGGCGGCCGCGGAGATCTTGTCCTCGATGCTCTTTTGCTGGCCCTTGGTATCCCGCAGGTCAAAATATAATGTCTGCATAGCTTCGCCTCTATTTCTCTTGATCGGGCCGGAGCCCGCTTGTTACATTGCTTCCTCTGCGCCGCTTTTCAGCTTTTCCGCCTGCTCCGCGGTCACCAGCGCGTCGATGAGCTCGTCCAGATCGCCGTCCAAAATGGCGTCCAGCTTGTAGAGCGTCAGTCCGATGCGGTGGTCGGTGACCCGGCCCTGGGGAAAATTGTAGGTGCGGATGCGCTCGGAGCGGTCTCCGCTGCCCACCTGGCTTTTCCGCGCCGCGGCGGTCTGGGCCGCCTGCTTCTCCCGCTCCATCTCATAGAGCCGGGAGCGCAGCACCCGCATGGCCTTGTCCTTGTTTTTATACTGGCTGCGCTCATCCTGGCACTCCACCACCAGCCCCGTGG
>CAUWEK010000194.1:0-13281 GCA_963557435.1 uncultured Dysosmobacter sp. | reverse complement strand
GGAGTCCATCGTTCTGGAGGCGACGAAGACCGGATTGCAGGTGTATGACGATCCTGTACGCGTGCTCACCAACAACCCGCCCTTTGACTATCAGATGTTCCATCTGAACAATTACCGGCGGCTCAATGCGCGCTCCGGCGATAATAGCTTTTCTTCGGCTCTGGACCTGCAGGTCTACTGCCAGGGACTTGGCGCCATGGGTCTGCCGGGGGATGTGTCCTCCATGTCCCGCTTTGTGCGCGCGGCGTTCGTCAGCCAGAACTCCGTCTGCGCCGACGGGGAGGATGCCAGCGTGAGCCAGTTTTTCCACCTGCTGCGATCTGTGGAAATGGTGCGGGGCGCCTGCCGGACCGAGAGCGGCCAGTGCGATATCACCGTATATACCTGCTGCATCAATGCCACCCAGGGCCGCTATTATTACACCACCTACGATAATTCCCGCATCAGCTGCGTCGACCTGCGCAAGGAGTCTTTGGACGGGCGGGAGCTGCGGGTCTTTGAGCTGACCCGGGGGCCCCAGATCCTGCATCAGAACTGAGAGGGCGCATGGAGGGCTTGCGGGGAAGAGAGACCTGGGAAAGCCATCCGACTTGCCAGAAAAAGCCTGCCGCCTGGAAACTTTTGCGCAGGCCCGTCCGTCCAAAAGGACAATAACGCAAGGAGGTGCGCTATGAAAAAGGTTCATCGTGTCTTGTCGGGAGTCGTGGCGGCGTTGATGCTGGGCGGGGCGGTGCAGGCCCTGGAGCCTGCGCTGGACCCGCTGCCGGACCTAAGCGCCTATCCCACCCAGCTGCTGGTGGACGGACAGGCGGTGGAAGAGGGCGCCATGCCCCGGTACTTTGGAAAGACGGCTCTGCTGCCCCTGCGCAGTATTCTGGAGCGGGCCGGGTATACCGTGGCGTGGGACGCCCGGGCGGAGGGGGCGGCCTTTTCCTCAGAGGCGTCCGGCGATTATCTACTGGACATCGACACCGGCGTGCTGACGCTGGATGGCTCGCCGGTGTGGACGGACCCCAACGCGGTGGTGCTGGAAGGGACCACCTATGTATCGGCTGCGCTGTTTGACCATGTGGACCATGTCAGCGCCTCCTGGGACGGGGCCACCAACACGGCGGTGGTCACCACCGACGCGCCCCGGGACAATGTCTACTGCTACGACCTGGGGGAGGGGACGCTGACCCAGGGAACGCGGGAGATCCCCTATCAGATGCAGGGCGTGATCGGCGTGCCGGAGGGGGAGAACTGTCCGGTGGTGATCTTCCTGCACGGGTCCCATCCCGTCCGCTCGGCGGCGGAGAACCGCTATGACCTGGGCTTTTCCTACCTGGTGGACCAGCTGGCGGACGCGGGGTATCTGGCCATCTCCATGAACGTGGCCATCAACTACTCCTTTGAAAATGGAGAGCCCAGCGGCTGTGAGCGCACCGTGCAGGTGGTGGAGCAGCAAAGCGCCCTTTTGAAGCGGGCCATAGAGGGAGAGTCCGGTATCTTCCCCTGCGACCTCGAAAACAAGGGCAATCTGGACCATGTGATCCTGGTGGGGCACTCCCGGGCGGGCTATGACGTATTCGAGGTGGCTGCCCGGACGGAGCTTCTGGACGTGCAGGGCATCGTGTCGGCGGCGCCGGCGCTGGTAACGCCCCTTTCCTCCGAGCCGGTGGATGTACCCGTGGGGATCATCATTCCCCAGTACGACGGGGACGTGACCAGTCTGGACGGGGGCACGCTCTTTGACCAGCTGGAGAGCATGGACGGGCGCACCAGCGGCACGGATCTCCTTTATCTGGAAAACGGCAACCACGGCGGCTTCAGCACGGCGCTGGTGCGGCCCGATCCCTTTGCGGACCGGGAGACGCTGCCGCTGGTGATGGAGCCGGAGAAGCAGCAGGCGTTTTTCAGCGCCTATGTGCAGGACTTTGTCCAGTCCGTCCTGAAAACGGGGAAGACGCCTCTGGAGTCCCTGGACGCGATGCCGGAGCAGTATGACGGCTATCCCGTCATGGCCCGGGTGGATGCCGGCGGACAGGTGCTGTATCAGGCAACACCGGACTCTGCCCGGAGCCTGACCACCGACGGCATCACGGCGGAGGCGGTCAACGCATGCAGTACGCTGGATCACACGGCAGGCTCGTTCCGTATCCCCGGCAGCTTCCTGCACTATGATCTGACCCGTCTTGGCTGGGAGGCCGCCGGCGCCTCCGTGACCATTCCCGTGGAAGCCGACCTGGAGCAGGCGGCCTATTTGCAGCTGGACCTGGCCCAGGACAGCGGAGACGAGCGCAACCGCCGGCAGGATCAGAGCCTGACGGTGACGCTGCGTGATGCGGCAGGGCAGGAGGCGAGCGTGCAGGTGCCGGCGGGCACGCCCGCGCTCACCTGGCAGGAAGGGACCATGGAATCCATCCCGGTGGCAGGCCGGGAAGACCTGCTCCAGTACAGCACGTTCACGCCCCTGGGCACGCTGCGGCTGGACACGGCGGCCTTTTCCGGCGTGGACCTGAAAAAGATCACTCAGGTGACGCTGACCTTCGACCAGCCCTCCGGCAGCATCATGCTGCGGGAGATCCAGGCTGTAAACTGAAATCCGCAAACAAGCGAAAAAAAGGAAGCTGGCCAAAGCCAGCTTCCTTTTTTTCTTCAGGGTTCCGTCCCCGGCGCCACGGTCACGGCGCCGTCGCCCGCGGGCTTCATCTGGACCGTATCCGAGGGGAAGAGGGAGTCCACCAGCAGCTCTCCGCCGGCGCTGCTCATCCGGGACTGGGGCATCCGGGACAGCGGGGCCTGGATCGACTGCTCGCCGGTGAACCGGATCCACTTTGCGGCAGGCAACGTCATCAACGACGGCACCACGGTGCTGGGGGAGGCGTTTGAGGACTCCCTGGAGCATGGTGAATACTGGATGAAGGGGCATGAGCTCTATGTGCGGGCAGAGGTGACGGACAAGTACGGCCGGACTGCCTGGACCAATCCCGTTTATCTGGAAAACGAAAAGGAGTGAGCACAGCGCTCACCCCTTTTTCGTAGATTAAAGATGCCGCGCAGGGAGCGTCATACGTCGGCCCTGGCGCAGGCGGACACATGGCGGTGGTAGAGAAGCCGGGAGATCACCGCAGTGACCGCCTCTGTGACCCAGAAAGCGTGCCAGACGCCGGCGGCATCCAGAAAGCGGCTGAGGACAAAGGCCACGGGGAGGATCAGCAGGGCGTAGCGCAGCAGGGAGATCACCAGGGAGGGACGGCCCATGCCCAGGCCCTCCAGCGCACCGCAGGAGATAACCGACACGGAGGAGACCACAAAGCCCAGGCTGATGATGCGCAGGGCAGTGGTGCCGGCGGCAATGGTATCCGCGTTGGAGGAAAAAAGCCCCATGAGCTGACCGGGCATCAGCCAGCAGAGAATAGTCCCGATGCCCATGATGCACACGGAGAGAAGAAGCGCCGCGCGGTATATTTTCTTCACCCGCTCGTGCTCACCGGCGCCGAAATTGTAGCCGATGATGGGACGCATCCCCTGGACGATGCCGTTGGCGGGCAGGTAGAGGAAGGTCTGCAATTTATAATAGACGCCCAACACCAGCACATAGACCTGGGAATAGGCGGCCAGGATCATGTTCAGGCAGGACACCAGCAAAGAAGGCAGCGCCAGATTGAGGGCGGCGGGGATACCCACGGCGTACATTTTTTTCGCCAGACGCAGGTCGAACGCATCTAGGGAAAAGCGGATGCGCACCGGCAGGGACCTTGTAAAATAGCAGATCACATAGAGGGCCAGGCTGAGGACCTGTCCGATGCCGGTGGCCAGGGCGGCGCCCTCAATGCCCATTTGGGGGAAGGGACCCCAGCCGAAGATCAAGATGGGGTCCAGGAGGATGTTGACCACACAGCCGGACAGCATGCAGAGCATGGTCATGAGCATCTTTCCCGCGGCCTGGAAGATCTTTTCCATGGACATGGAGACCGCCACAAAGACTGCAAAGGAAAAGGCGATGCGGCAGTATCGAACGCCCAGGCGGATGACCTGGGCGTCTTCTGTGAACAGACCCAGGAAAAACGGCGCGGCCGCGATGCACCCCACGGTCAAAAGGACGCCATGGACCGCATTAAATACGATGCTCTGGGCCGCGGCGCGGTTGGCCCGAGGGAGATCCTGGGCGCCCAGATGATAGGAGATCACGGCGTTGGCTCCGATGGAAAAGCCGATGGTGACCGCGTTGATCAAGTTCTGGATGGGAAAGACCAGAGAAAGCGCTGTCATGGCGTCCTCGCTGATCTTTGCCACATAATAGCTGTCCACGATGTTATAAAGGGACGCCACCATCATGGAGATCACCATGGGCAAGGACATGGAGAGGACCAGCGGAAAGATGGGCCTGGTTTTCATAAAGGTCTGCTGCATGGGGAAGCCTCTTTTCTCTTTGCAAAATAAAAAAGCTATATTCTCCCTTGTTTATCTCACCCACAAGGAAAAATATAGCTTTCGCGTCTGCTATGCTATCATATCTGCCGGTCGGTGTCAATGGCAGTCTGTTTGCCGGAGCATCACTGGGACGTTTTTGCGCCGGGCAGCGTCAGAACAAAGCGGCTTCCCAGGTCCGGCGCTTCCTCCGCCCAAACGTGCCCGCCGTGGAGTGACGTGATGGTCCGTACGATGGAAAGGCCCAATCCAGCGCCGCCCAGCTGGCGGGAGCGGGAGGGATCCACCCGGAAAAACGGCTCGAAGATCTGGTCCCGGAGTTCTTTGGGGATGCCGGGGCCCTGGTCGGTGACCTCCATGCGGAAAAGGTCCCCCTGGATCGTGGTCCGGATAGTTACGGTCCCGCCGGGGCAGTTGTATTTCACGGCGTTTTCCGCCAGGTTGAAACAAGCGCGCTCCAGCAGAGCCCGGTTCCCCGGCACTGTCCCCGGTGATAGGTGCAGCGCAAAACAGACCTGGTGTGCCTGTGCCGCCGCCTGAAGGCTTTCCACGGTACGGGACAGCAGCTCCGAAACGTCCACCCGCTCACTGCGCTCCGGCTCCTCCATGTTGGCAAGGGCCAGCAGATCGCCCACCAGGGCGGAAAGACGGTCCGTCTGCTCCTCCAATACGTCCAGCAGGGCGGCGGTCTCCACCGTGGAGCACAGCCCCTTTTTCCGGAACAGGGACATGCGGGTCTTGAGGATGGTCAGGGGCGTGCGCAGCTCGTGGGCGGCGCACTGGGAAAACCGCTTTTGCTGTTCAAATGCCCGGCTGAGGTTCTGGGACATCTGGTTGAAGGATACAGTGAGGCCCGCCACCTCGTCGGCGCTGGCGGGCACCGGCAGCGGGCGGCTGAGATCTGCCGCAGTTCTGTCGCGAATCTGGGCGTCCAGCTGATGCAGGGGCGCGAGGGCCTTGCCGGTGAGCCAATAGACCATCCCGCACCCTAAGACCACGATCACGGCCATGGCCGCCAAGCTCTGGAAGCGGAATGCCTGCCGGGCGGGGCGGGTGGCCTCCTGGGCCAGGGTGATCTGCTCCATGGGGAGGGACTGGGTCATTCCCGCCGCCTGGGCGGGCTCCAGGGGGATGGCCTCGATGGCGTCCGCCATCTCATAGGCATAGTGGCTGTGGGTGAGAGTCAGCAGCAAGCAGCAAGCGGCCAGCACCACGCCGCACACCAGTGTCACCCGCAGCCGCAGGGGGATGCTGCGTTTCATGGCGCCACCTCCAGACTGTATCCCTGGCCGATCTTCGTTGTGATGGGGTCGTGGTCCAGGGCCTCCCGCAGCTTTTTGCGCAGAGAGGAGACGTGCATCCGCACGGAGTGGCTGAAGGGGTTGGAGTCGGTCTCCCAGATGTGCTCCAGCAGCTCCTCTTGGCTGACCGTCTTTCCCGGGTGGAGCATCAGATACTCCAGAATGCCGAACTCCTTACGGGTCAGAGCCAGCGGGGCACCGTCTGCCGTGATCTCCCGCCGCAGGGCACGCAGCAGGTCCAACCCGTCCATACCCGGCAGGTTCAGATCCAATATCACCAGGTCGTAAGGCTCCACCAGCAGCTTTTCCCATGCGTCCAGTCCGTCATAGCAGCGCTCCACGGTATATTGTTCCAGCTCCAGGTCCTCCGCGATATCGTCGCACAGCTGGCGCTCGTCCTCTACTACTAAAATCTTCATTGCAAAAACTCCTGCAGTTTTTTTCAATATAGCACAGGAACGGTCAAATCCGTGTCAAGCGCGCCTTGACACGGATTTGACAGCCTCTATGGTATCATGTCCGGCGTCAAATGAAAACAGCAGGAGGGATCTTTTATGAACAAGCATGTGATCCTGGCGGGCGCCCTGGCGCTGTGCCTGACCTTGTCCGCCTGTGGAGACAAGGCACCCAAGCAGGAAGAGGTGGAAGCTGCCATCCGCGACGGCTCCCTTACTGTGGAGGACGCCCTGGACAAGGGCTGGATCGACCAGGCCTGGGTGGACAGCTGTATGGAGGAAAGCTCCGTGCCCGCGGCGGACAAGGTGGCCGTCAACCGGGTGGGCCGGTTCGAGACCCAGACGGCAGCGGGGGAGACGTTTACCAACGAGGACATGGCGGACGTTGCCTTTGTGGCGTTCGTGGACCCGGAGGACGAGGGCGCCGCGGACTTCTGCCAGGCCCTGACGGACGGGACGGAGGGCGTCCGCGCCGCCGGGGCGGATATTTTGCTGTGCGTCAAGGGAGATGTGAACGCGGAGCTGTTTTCCGACGCGCCGTTCCCCGTGGTAAGCTATAACGACTCCATGCAGGAGGCCCTGGCTCAGAACGACGAGATGGCCTCCGGCATTGCTTGCACCGGCGTGTGGTATGTGGACGGTTCCCTGATCTCCGCCTGGAGCACGAGCCTTTCGGCGGAGGATCTGGCCGATTCCGCCGCGAGCTTTGCAGCCATGGGCGAAGAGACCGAAACGGACGGCGGCATGGCAGTCATGGGCTGAGCAGAGCGTGCCATGTGGAAAATACAGGTGATGCTGCTTCTGACTGCGGCGGCGCTGGTGGCGGTGGGCGCGGCCCGGGGGGAGACGGCAGTGGTCTTGAACAAGGGCATCAATCTTTGTCTGGAGTGTGTGGGCATTGGCTAGAGAACGAAGGAAGATCAGCCGCTGGAAGATCCAGCTGATGGCTGCGCTGGCGGCCAACCCGTTTCTAATGAACTTCTTCCGGGGCAAACTTCACCGAGGGGGCCTCAAAAGTGTGTGTGTGCCGGGGCTGAACTGCTATTCCTGCCCGGCTGCGGCGGGCTCGTGCCCGGTGGGGGCGCTGCAGGCGGTCATCGGCGCGCCCAAATACTATGTTTCGTACTATGTGACGGGTATTTTACTGTTTGCGGCAGTTTTGCTGGGCCGGGCGGTGTGCGGCTTTTTGTGCCCGTTCGGTTGGTTCCAGGAGCTGCTGCATCGCATCCCTACCAAAAAATTCAGCACGCGTCCCCTGCGTGCCCTGACGTATCTCAAGTATGGGGTTTTGGTGGTGTTTGTGATCGTGCTGCCCATGACGGTGGTCAATGAGGCGGGGCTGGGTGACCCGTTTTTCTGCAAATATCTCTGCCCAGCCGGTATTCTGGAGGGCGGGCTCCCGCTGGCGCTGGTGAACGGGAGCGTGCGCGCGGGCCTTGGCGCACTCTTTACCTGGAAGAGCTGTTTGCTGCTGGGGGTCGTGGTGCTGTCCGTGTTTTTTTACCGGCCCTTTTGCAAGTGGCTCTGCCCCCTGGGGGCGTTTTACGCCCTGTTCAACAAGGTCTCGCTCTGCCGCCTGGAGGTGGACGAGAAGAAATGTACCGCCTGCGGCACCTGTACCCGGGCGTGCGGTATGGATGTGGACGTGTTCCGTGCTCCCAACCACACCGAGTGCATCCGGTGCGGCGCGTGTATCCGGGCCTGTCCCCATCAGGCCATCCGCAGGGCGGAGATCCTGCCAAAAAGACCAAACGAGGAGGTCCAATCATGAAAAAAAGCATTTTCGCGGCGCTGGCGGCGGCCCTTGTGCTGGGTCTGACCGCCTGCGGAGCTTCGGAGGAGGAACTGGTCTCCAAAACGCCGTTTCCGGAGTTTTCCGAGCTGGATACCCGGGGGAATACGGTGACCAGCGAGGTGTTTGCTGACTACGACGCCACCATCATCAATTTCTGGAACAACGGCTGCGGCACGTGCATTGAGGAGATGCCGGAGCTGGAGGAATACTACCAGGACTTCAAGGACCAGAACATCAACCTGATGGGCGTGGCCTCCGATTCCGGCGAGAGTGAGGAGCAGCTGGAAACGGCCCGGGAGATCCTGGAGGAAAAGGGCGTGACCTACCCCAATCTCTCTCTCGATCCGGAAAATTCCCTGTATCAGGACTTCATTTCCCAGCTGACGGGATACCCCACCACCTATGTGGTGGACAGCAAGGGCAACATTATAGGTGCGCCCATCATCGGAAACCTGAAAGAGCAGGAGGGGACGCTGAACCACCGCCTGGAACAGGCAAAGGGTGAGTAAGGGCGAAAGGGAGATGTGCTGGGGCTGACAGGCTCTGGCGGATGTGCTATCATAGGCGCAGGTATAAAGAGGAGGGGAGTGCACCATGGATTTTGAACCGGTCTGCCTGGAAACCTGGGCCCGCAGGGAGCATTTTGCCCATTATTTTTCCCAGGTGCCCTGTACATACAGCCTGACCACCAAGCTGGATATCACGCCCATCATGGAGGCAAAGCTCTATCCCACCATGCTCTATCTCATCGCCCGGGCGGTCAACCGCTATCCGGAGTTCCGCATGGATCTGGACCGGGACGGCAACCCGGGGATCTACTCCGTCGTGCACCCGTGCTATACGGTGTTTCATCGGGACGACGAGACCTTTTCCAGCATCTGGACGGAGTATACCGAGGACTACGGCGCCTTCTGCCGGGCCTACGAACAGGACCTGGCACAGTTTGGGCACAACAAGGGCATGATGGCAAAGCCGGACGCTCCGGCCAACACGTTCCCCGTGTCTATGCTGCCCTGGGAGAGCTTCGACGGCTTCCAGCTGAATCTGCAAAAGGGATACCGCTATCTTCTGCCCATTTTCACCATGGGCAAATACATCCGGGACGGGGAGCGGTATCTGCTGCCCCTGTCCATCCAGGTCCATCATGCGGCCTGTGACGGCTTTCACGTCTGCCGGTTTCTTGCCGCGCTGAAGGAGATGATCGCCGAGCCCGTGTTTTTGCGTTCCGGCCGGGAGACGGAAGGCGGTCTTTGCCGGGGGAAGGACCGTTGAAAAATACCGGGGAGATGCTATAATGAAATCCGGTATTTTCATTCGGAAAAGCCTGCGTGCTGCCGGAACGGTTTCAAACGTCCGGCGGCGGATGCTGCGGCGTTCGGGCGGCACGGGCTGGGATGGACTCTATTTTTGAAGGAGCAGTACGCATGGCAGACTACCGGCAGTATTTTCAGGTGGTGCTCCGCCCGGCTTCGGAGCATGCGGTGGAGGACTTTTTTTCACTGAGCGGAAGATACTCCAATTTCCGTAAAGAGACCTGCTTTATCCGCTATTTGGCCGGGGCACAGTACGATGCCGCCCTGGACCGCCTGCGCCTGTGGCAGGAGGATGCCCGGGCGGCGCGCAGCGGGTATTTGTTTGTGCCTGCCCTTGCCAGACAGCCGGAGCGATCGGAGCTGGACCGCTATCTCACGCTGTACCACGAGGGGGACTACACACTGCCGTTTCGCTTTGAAAACGAGATCCTGCAGGAGACGTTCCAGGACAGCTTCCGGCAGATCGTGCAGCTGTTTGGCCGGAGCAAAGGGCGGACGGAGGAGTCCATCCTCCGCAACTTTATGGTCAGGATGTTCTTTTGGATCGATCAGTATTTTCCCCGGCTCTTTGCGGAGACGAAAAAGATCGCCTGCTTTCCCAAATTCGCCTGTGCCGGCACAGTGAAGCTGCCGGAATACCTGTTTTGCTATCTGCTTTACTGCATGGGCTGCGATGTTTTGTGCCTGAGCCGGAACCAGGATGTGTTGGTGGAGGACCCGGAGCTGCTGGCACTTTCTTCCTTGGTGACCGGAGCGGAGGAGGTACCGTCCCCGCCTGTACGGACGTCCGCAGCCCCATCCCGGACAAGGTCCCGTCCGGACTGCGCCCAACGGCCCCGGGAGAGCGCCCGGCCGCCGGAGCGGACGGCACCGTCTCAGCCCAAAGAGAGCGGACCGCTCAATTATGTGGAGCTTGCAAAGCTGGCCTCGTCGGTGGTCATGCTGCAGGTGTTCGACGACCAGGGCCAGTGCCTCAAGACCGGCTCCGGCGTTATCATCCAGGAGTCCGGCTACATCCTCACCAATTTCCATGTGGCGGCGGGCGGGTGCTACTACGGCGTATTGCTGGAGGAGGACCCGGAGATCTGCTATACCAATGAGCTCATCAAGTACAACCAGGACTTTGACCTGGCCATCCTGCGCATGAGCAAGCGCCGGGCACCCATCCCGGTCTGGCAGGGGACGCAGCCGCTGGTCCGGGGACAGAAGGTGGTCGCCATCGGCAGCCCGCTGGGGCTGTTCAACACCGTCTCCGACGGGATCATCTCCGGGTTCCGGACGGTGGGGGAGCGGTCCATGATCCAGTTCACGGCTCCCACCTCCCACGGAAGCAGCGGCGGGGCACTGCTGGACCTGTACGGCAATCTCATCGGCATCATCACGGCCGGGTTCGACGACGGACAGAACCTGAATCTGGCGGTGGACTACAAGGCCATTTTGGAGTTTTCAAGAGGGATCCTCTAATTACATAGAATGAAAGGGCTCCACCCGGATTGGGTGGAGCCCTTTGTATCAGATCGTGTCAGGTGCCGGCACGTCGGACGAGCGCGCCGGTTCCCGGCAGCCGGCCAAGAGCGGTGGGGAGGGCGGCTCCGATGCTGTCCGCCGCCTCAGTCCAGCGCCCGGCAGGAAGCGCGCCGGCAGAGCACCGGGGGGATCATCAGCGGCGGCTGCCGGTCGGGAGGGCTGCCGCCGATCTGCGAGAGCAGGCGGTCCAGCGCAGCGGCCATGACCTGGCCAATCCGGTGGTCCAGCGTGGCCAGGTGGATGTTGGGCAGGTCGGAATACTGGATGTTGTCAAAGCCCAGGAGGGAGAGATCCTGGGGGATGGAGACGCAAAACTCCTTGGCGGCGGCCATGACGCCCATGGCCACCGTGTCACACACGGCGAACACGGCGGTCTCCTGAAAGTCCTCAATGAAAAATTTCTTGGCAAGGGCGTATCCCAGGGCCACGGTGGAGGAGTTGGTGTGGGCGTTGGGCAGGGACCGTACCGCCATCCCCAGCTGGCGGGCAGTCTCTGTAAACCCTTTCAACCGCAGCTGATGGGAGCAGTTGTTCTGCCGTCCGCCCAAAAACGCGATCCGCCGGTGACCCAGGCTGTAAAGATACTCCGCTGCCATGCGGCCGCCCAGATAGTTGTCCACGCAGACCGACTGGATGGCGGGGGTGTCCGCCGTGCGCTCCAGGGCCCCCTGCAGCACGATGGGGACCCGGCTGAGATAGCTGCCGATGAGGCCCGGTGCCTGCCTGGAGGAACTGACCAGAAGGATGCCGTCCACCCGGTGGCCGATGAGAAAATCGAATACCTGCCCGATATCCCGGTCCTCCACGCGGCCGTGACAGAACAGCACATGGTAGCCCAGCTGCCGGGCCAGCTGCTCCAGGATCAGGGCGGTCTGGGAAAAGAGCGGGTTGTCCAAATCGGAGATCACGCAGCCGATGAGCCCCGCGCGGCTGGCGCTGAGGCCCCGGGCCAGCAGATTGGTCCGGTATCCGTGCTGGTAGCAAAGCTCCAGGATCCGGGCGCGGGTCTCGGGACTGACGCCGCGCCCTCCGTTGAGCGTGCGTGAGACCGTGGCAATGGATACTTCTGCCATCCGGGCGATGTCCTTGATGGTGACGGTGCTCATGGGTCCTCCTTCAAAAAAGAGAAAACGGTTGCATAAATTGTGCAATGGATAGAGCGGATGGAAAAAGGGAAAAATGTGCGGATTCTTTTAAGAAAAAACCTTCATTTTTATAAATGGTGAAAAAAACAGGGGTTTTCTCTGATTATATTCCGGTTTACAAAAATTTCAATGTTTTTTCTCTGGGGAAACTATCACAAATCCTCAGGAGAATAATTGGCGGAATCGTAGAAAAAAGTCTGCGCGTTTGACGAGCGTTTTGGAGAAATGGTATACTATTACCTAGAGAAAACGGTTGCATTTGCAGCGAAACCGCTTTCAGAAGGGAGGCGCCATGAGACGCGTCACCATCCGGGATGTGGCCCAGCGGGCGGGGGTCAGCTCCTCCACGGTGTCCCGTGTGCTGAATGACAGCGCTTCCATCAGCCCGCGCACCTGTCAGGCGGTGCGGGAGGCCTGCCAGGCCTTGCACTATGTGCCCGATATCACAGCACGGGGACTGTCCGGCCACAAGACCCACACCATCGGCATCATCGTGCCGGATATCTCCAACCCCTATTTTTCCGCCCTGTGTACGGCGGCGGAGGCCGGCGCGTCCGCCAGAGGCTACCGTGCCATCCTCTGCAACACCCTCTATGAGCCGGTGAATGAGCTGGACGCCATCGGCCGGATGCTTTCTCAGCGGGTGGACGGGCTGCTGGTGGCGGCCCACTCGCCCCATACCCAGGCCCAGCACGCCGCCCTTTTGGGAGACCTGCCCTGCGTGTACTTAGGCAGCAACCACGGTCCCGGGTGCAGCTATGTGGAGGTAGACAACGAGCAGGGCGCCTACCAGGCGTCCCAGTATCTCTACCGGCTGGGACACCGGCGGATCGTATTTCTGGGCGGCCGGCAGGATTCCAGGACTCTGGAGCAGCGGCTGCAGGGCTACCGGCGATCCATGCTGGCAAACCACCTGATCCCCAGCGCCGCCGCGGCGCCGGACGGGACGGAGAACCTGAACGCCTGGTGCTTTCAGGAGGCCCGGCGGCTGTTTCGCGCCGCGCCCTGTCCCGACGCCATCATCGCCTACTCGGATATTTTTGCCATGCAGGTGCTGGAGGCGGCGGAGGAGTGCGGACTCCACGCGCCGGAGGACTTTTCCGTCATCGGGTTTGACAACATCGCGCTGGGGCGCCTGCCCCACATCCATTTGACCACCGTGTCTCAGCGGGAGGCCCAGGCGGGAGATCTGGCCATCCGGCGGCTGCTGGAGAAGATCGACGGCAGCGCGGAGGTGACGCAGGACATCCTGGAGCCGGAGCTGATCATACGCTCCACCTGCCGGAGAATCTAAATCGTAGGAAAGAAGGAGAGCTTTCATGGACGGACTTT
>CAUWEK010000193.1:0-14032 GCA_963557435.1 uncultured Dysosmobacter sp. | reverse complement strand
CATCGCCCAGAAGACCAAGGCCGCCGATCCCAGCAAGAACGGCTTCCTGATCCGCGGCGGCAGCGCCGACAACATCCTCTCCGACTTCCTGCCTCACCTGGTGGTGCACGGCGGCTGGGTCGTGGATGAGAACAACCAGCCCACCGTGAACACTCCCGAGTTCAAGGCCGCCATGGAGGAGTACCTGGCCCTGTATAAGCTGGGCAACACGCTGGACAAGGACGATATCGTGGCTTCCGTGACTTCCGGTGAGACCGCCCTGGCCCAGATCTGGCCCGGCTGGTACGTGCCCACTGCCGACGGTCCCGCTGACTACACCACCATCCCCACCAAGCTCAATGATTCCGACACCGAGAAGAACGTGGCCCTGCAGGGCGTGTGGTGCATCGGCATCCCCAACAACGCTCCCCACAAGGAGCTGGCGCTGGAGCTGCTGGAGTACGTGATGAGCCCCGAGGTGCAGCTGGCTTCCATCGAGAACGGCGGCGTGCCCTGCCGTTACTCCTGCCTGCTGGATGAGACCGTTCTGGAGACCTATCCCCACCTGGAGACCGTGTGCGGCGCTCTGGAGACCGGCGTCTATCGTCCTGTGATCGAGGAGTGGACCGAGTTCACCAACATCCTGGGCACCGAGATGGACAACATCATCCAGGGCACCAAGACCATCGATCAGGGCCTGGCGGACGCCCAAAGCCTGCTGGAAGACCTGATGGCCGGCTGATTTCCCGCAATTTTTCCGACGGACCACAGGGATGGTCCGGGGCACCGCAGACCGGTGCCCCGGACCCCCGTTCCCCAACCTCTTTGAATCACGAGGGCTTGATATGAGAAAGAATGAGATTGCCAGACTCAGCAGCGGCGGCGCACAGGCCAAGCTGTTTGGCATCAAGATGCTGACGCCCACCATTTTGGTGCTGCTGGTCATGACCGCGTATCCCTTGATCTTCACCCTGATTTACAGCTTTACCGACTATAATTATCTCAAGCACGCCAATCGCACGCCGGACTTTGTCCTTTTCAAAAACTACATCGATCTGTTTCAAAATGAATATTTCCGTCAGGCTGTTCTCAACACCATCAAGTTCACCATTCTTGCGGTGATCCTGGAGATGGCGTTTGGACTGCTGGTGGCGGTTTTCATCCATAGCCTCAAGCGGGGGCAGAAGGTCATGCGGACGCTGCTTCTGCTGCCGTATCTGCTGCCGGCCGTGACGGTGGCTCTGAGCTGGCGCATGATGCTCTCTTCCAACTACGGCATCATCAATCAGTTCCTCACCAGCCTGGGCCTGCCCTACTACAACTGGTTTCTGGACACAAAAACCGCCTTCGGCACGATTTTGCTGATCGACGTGTGGCAGAATGTGCCCTTTGTATTTTTGCTGCTGTTTGCCTCGCTGCAGTCTGTTCCGGAGGGCCAGTACGAGGCTGCCCGCATTGATGGTGCCGATACCATCCACCAGTTCTGGTACATCACCATCCCCAACATCAAAAACTCCCTGGCGCTGTGCGCCCTGCTGCGCACCATTGATACCTTCCGCCTGTTCGAGAAGGTGAACGTTCTGACCGGCGGCGGCCCTGCGGGCACGACCACCACCATTACCCAGTATCTCTATAACTACGGGATCAAGTCCCTGGATTTCGGCTTCGGCAGCGCCGGCGCCATCGTCATGACACTGCTGGTGCTGATCCTCTCCAGCTTCTACATCAAACGCGCCATGGGGTGAGCCTATGGAAAAAATGAAGCTGACCTTTGTGAACGTGGGCTACGGAGAGGCCATGGTGCTGGAATGCCCGGACGAAAGCCGTCCGGATGGCCGGTTCGTCATGGTGATCGACGGCGGCAGCGGGGAAGCGGACGAATACGCGGACCGCTCCTCCGGACGATGGACACTGCTGGAATATCTGGACTCCTCCAAGGTCGGTCATATCGATTGCATGGTCAACACCCACATCCACGAAGACCATACCTGCGGGCTTTTGCCCGCGGCGGAGCGGTATGCCCCGGCGGAGCTGTGGCAGACGCTTCCGGTGGACTTTTTCCGGCGGAGCATGCATATCCTGGATGACAGACAGGCAAGGACCGCATCCGAAGGGAAGTTCATGCGTGCGCTCAATGACTACCAGCGGCTGTGCGAACTGGCGCTGGAGCACGGAGGCACGGTGCGGTGCCTGCAGGAAGGGCAGACGATTCAGCTTTGTGAGGGACTTTCCTGCCAGGTGCTGGCCCCCTCGGCACAGAGCGCGGATGAATTGGAGAGCCGCTGCCACGATCAGTTTGCCGAGCGTGACGGGGAGGCGTTTTTCAAAAAGCTGGATGCTTTGGATGTCAGAATGAACAATTTCAGCTTGATACTGCGGCTGGATTACAGGGGAACGCGGATCCTCCTGCCCGGCGATACCAACCGCGCGGGCTATGGGCAGATCGACCCGGCCGTGCTGCGGGCGGACTTGTTCAAGATCGGCCACCACGGCCAAAAGGACGGCGCGGACGCGGCGCTGCTGGAGGCGGTGCGGCCCAAGGCGGTGGTATGCTGTGCCTCCAGTGACCGCCGGTACAACAGCGCGCATCCGGACACCCTGGCACTGGTGCGCGATGCCGGAGCCGGGCTGTACTTTTCCGACCAGCCCCAGGTCCCCGGCTTTACGGACGATCTGACGCCTCATGGCGCAGTGCGCTTTACCGTGGGAGACGGAGCATTTTCCGCAGAATATCTTTGAGTCGACAAAACGGGACCCCGGGCCTTGTGGCCCGGGTATCCTTTCATCCGGATGACAAACGTTTGCTGGTATGTGCCGGTCCAAAACGGAAATATTGCCAAATATTCTTTTGGGAACTATGCTGTTTCAACAAAAAGACGGTTCCTGATCGAATGGGTGTTGACAATATGAACAATAAATGGTAAAAATATCATAAAAAGAAGGTACGCAAGCGTTTTAAAACCGAAAAATACCCAAGAGAGAGTTTGGAGTTCAAGAGGGAGAACCGGCTGGGCCGTTTCTTCCTCTCTGCGTATTTTGGGAAAGAAAACAGAAAGGAGGGGGCGGCTGTGCTGGAAATGCTGGACCCGCTGCGGGAACTGAATACACTGTCCGTGCTGCTGCGGATGGTGCTGGCCATGCTGTTTGGTGGTTTGATCGGACTGGAGCGGGGGCGCAAGCGCCGCCCGGCCGGGTTTCGGACCTATATGCTGGTGAGCCTGGGCGCGGCGCTGACCATGCTGCTGAGCCACTATGAGTATTTCATGGTGACGCACGACTGGGCGGAGCTGGCGGCGGAGACGGGGATCCGTACGGACGTATCCCGCTTCGGCGCCCAGGTCATCAACGGCATCGGTTTTTTGGGCGCGGGCACCATCATCGTCACCGGACGTCAGGAGGTAAAGGGCCTGACCACGGCGGCGGGCCTTTGGGCCTCTGCCTGTATGGGGCTTGCCATCGGCGCCGGGTTCTATGAGTGCGTGCTGCTGGGATTTGTCCTGATCTTCCTTTCCATGCGGCTGCTGCCGGCCATCGAGTCACTGATCGTGGAAAACGCCCGAAACATGAACATTTATGTGGAGTTTCAGTCTCTGGACGATGTGGGCGAGATCATCAACCGCATCAAGTCCCAGGATGTGCAGATCTACGAGGTGGACATTGAGCGGGGCCGGGAAGAGCGGGTGCTGCATCCCAGCGCGGTCTTTTCCATCCGATTGCACCACAAGCAGGCACATACCAGGGTACTGACGGCGATCTCCGAGCTGGAGAGCGTCTATACCATCGACGAGATCTGAGGGGAGGAGGCACAGCCATGTTATCCATTTTTGACGGGCTGCGGGATGTGACCCTGCTTTCCATCACCGTCCGTATGCTGCTGGCGGTGGTCTGCGGCGGTATCATCGGCATTGAGCGGGAGTATAAGCGCCGTCCGGCGGGCTTCCGAACCCACATCCTCATCTGCCTGGGCGCCGCCATGACCACGCTGACCAGCCAGTACCTGTATCTGAATATGCACTACTTCACGGATATGGCCCGCCTGGGCGCCCAGGTGGTGGCCGGCATCGGCTTCATCGGCGCGGGCACCATCATCGTCACCCGCCGCCAGCGGGTGAAGGGCCTGACCACGGCGGCGGGCCTGTGGGCCTCCGCTATCATCGGTCTTTCCCTGGGCGGCGGTTTCTATGAGGGGGGACTTTTTGCGACGCTGCTGATCCTGGCCGCAGAGATGTTCTTTTCCAAGCTGGAATACCGGATGCTGGACCACGCGCCGGAGATCAACCTGTACATGGAATACAGCAACAAAGCCTGCCTGGAGGAGGTGCTGCGTCTGTTCCGGGAGCTGAATCTGAAGATTTTGAATCTGGAGATCACCCGCTCTGCCGGCAGCGAAAAGCACAACGCCTGCGCCATTTTCTCTTTGCGGCTCAATAAAAAATGCAAGGTGGAACGGCTGTTGGCAGACCTGCACGCGGTGGAAGGCGTGGCCTCGGTGGAGGAACTGTGAGCGCCGGACTTTACGCGGGGGGAAAACAATGGTATAATCAAAAAAGGAACCGTACCGCATAAAAAAAGGGAAGGGAGCTCCAAATATGAACAAAGAATACGACGTTCTGGTCATCGGACCGGTCTCGCTGGATCACAATATCGACTATCAGGGCAACGAGCGCAAAGAGGTCGGCGGCGCAGTGGTGGCGTCCGGCTTTGCAGCTGCCAAGAGCGGCAACCGCACGGCCATCTTCACCAAGCTGAATCCCGCCGATGCCAATGTGGAAGAGCGCTTTGCCGGCTCCGGCGCGGACGTGTACTGGAAGCCCTCCGCGGCGACCTGCTCCATCCGCAACCAGTATTTCACCGCCGACAAGGAAAAGCGCGCCTGTACGTCCATGGGCGTTTGCGATCCGTTCCGGTTTGACGAGCTTCCCGATATCGATACGAAGATCTACCACTTCGCTGGCCTGGTGTACGGCGACTTTGACGGGGCGCTGTTTGCCGAGGCAGCCAAGCACGGCAAGGTGGCCGTGGATGTACAGTGCCTGCTGCGCCATGTGGAGGCTGACAAGACCATGGCCTTCCACGACTGGGCGGAGAAAAAAGAGTATCTGCCGGTCATCGACTATCTCAAGACCGACGCGGCGGAGGCGGAGATCCTCACGGGTCTGACGGACCGGGCGGAGGCTGCCCGCCTGCTGCACAGCTGGGGCGCCAAGGAGGTGCTCATCACCCACAATACCGAGGTGCTGGCCTACGACGGTAAGGCCATCTATACCTGCCCCATCAAGGCCAGGAACCTCTCCGGCCGCACCGGACGGGGCGATACCACCTTTGCCGGCTACATCACTGAGCGCCAGCGCGCCGGCGTGGCCGAGGCCCTGCAATACTGCACGGCGCTGGTCTCGCTGAAAATGGAGACGCCCGGACCCTTCCAGGGCACCCGGGCCGATGTGATGGACTACATCCACCAATTCTACTGAGTGCATGAGGAGGCCGCCTTTGGGCGGCCTCCTTTGTATAAATATACCAAAGGACGTCCGCGGAGAAAAAATATTCGTCTCCAATGTAAAAACAAATTGTTAAAAAATGCAATTGACAACAGGAGCCGTCCGTGGTAAGGTAAGGAAAAATTGGATAACGGCAAACGAAGTCCGTAGGGGAACGGCGCAAGCCTGCCGAAGGAGTGAAACTCTCAGGCGCCCGGGTTCGGGTGAGGACTATGGATGGATGTGGCTCTGGAGAAGCCCGGAAAACGGGTACCGAAGGTGCAAGGCGGCCTGGCCGCTGAATCTCTCAGGTAAAAGGACAGAGTGGGACGCACGGGCAGGGGTGCCCGTGTACGGTTCTTTGTGTTTTCTTCTTCGGAGCGGCTGGTCGTTCAGCCGTTCCGTTTTTTTCATTTCGGGAGGGAAAACACTATGCTGCTGCAAATCGTACAAACCGTCAACACCTATCTGTCGGACTACATTCTGGTGGTGCTGCTGATCGCCGTGGGTCTCTGGTTTTCCATCAAAACCCGCTTCGTGCAGGTGCGCTGCTTCGGCGAGGGTATGCGCCGGGTGTTCGGCAGTCTTTCACTCAACGGTGCCAAGCATAAAAGCGGAATGAGCTCTTTCCAGGCGCTGGCCACCGCCATTGCCGCCCAGGTGGGTACCGGCAACATCGTCGGCGCCAGCGGCGCCATCCTGACCGGCGGTCCCGGCGCCATCTTCTGGATGTGGATCATCGCCTTTTTCGGCATGGCCACCATTTACGCGGAGGCCACGCTGGCCCAACAGACCCGGGTGAAGGATGAACAGGGCAATATTCAGGGTGGCCCCGTCTACTACATCACCACTGCTTTCCGCGGCGCGTTCGGCAAGTTCCTGGCCGGCTTCTTCGCCGTGGCCATCATCCTGGCACTGGGCTTTTTCGGCTGCATGGTGCAGTCCAACTCCATCGGCTCTACCTTTGAAACGGCCTTCGGCGTGCCTTCCTGGATCGTGGGCGTGGTGCTGGTGGTCATCTGCGCGGTGATCTTCCTGGGCGGCGTGCAGCGTCTGGCTGCCGTCACCGAGAAGCTGGTGCCCATTATGGCGGCCGTGTTCCTGCTGGGCGGCCTGGTGGTGCTGGTGGTGCGCATCCAGTACCTGCCCGCCACCTTCGGCATGATCTTCCGCTATGCGTTTGCCCCCAACGCCATCATCGGCGGCGGCCTGGGCGCCGCGCTGAAGATCGCCATCAGCCAGGGCGCCAAGCGCGGATTGTTCTCCAACGAGGCCGGCATGGGCTCCACCCCCCACGCCCACGCGCTGGCCAACGTGAAGGATCCCCATGAGCAGGGCGTGGTGGCCATGGTGGGTGTGTTCATCGATACCTTCGTGGTGCTGACTCTCAACGCTCTGGTGATCATCTCCACCCTGTACACGGCGGACGGCCCTCTGGCCGCCGGTTATACCGACGCGGTGGCACAGACCCTCAACAACACCAACCTGGCCCAGACCGCCTTCGGTACGGTCATGGGTGCCGGCCTGGGCGCCAAGTTCGTGGCGGTGTGCCTGTTCTTCTTCGCCTTCTCCACCATCCTGGGCTGGAACCTCTTCGGCAAGATCAACGTGGCCTATCTCTTCGGCCGCAAGTCCACCAACGTGTACACAGTCATCGCCCTGGTATTCATCTTCCTGGGCACCGTCACCTCCAGCGATCTGGTGTGGGGCCTTTCGGACATGTTCAACCAGCTGATGGTCATTCCCAACGCCATCGCCCTGTTTGCCCTGACGAACATGGTGGTGCGGGTGGCGCACAAGAAAAAAACTGATAAAGCAAGTTAAGAAGTTGATAAGAATTCGCAGCCGCTCCTGCATGGGGCGGCTGCGTTTTTGACTTTTTAAATAAATAAATTAAAGAAAAAACGTTTGAGTATACAAAAATGAAAAACATTTTGACAGAAGAAAAACGCCTGCGCTATACTGTTTTCGAGGGAGAAATATGCGTTTTTTTGTGAGGGACATATTCAAAAAAGGAGACAAGCCATGACCGACGAACTGACCAGGGCGAGTCAGATCATCGACAGCTTCGGCTGTCAGCAGAGCAATCTGATCGCCATCATGCAGGAGATCCAAAGCGAATACAAGTATTTGAGCGAGGAGGCGCTGACCCTGATCGCGGAAAAGCTGGGCATCAGCACGGCGAAGGTGTACAGCGTGGCCACGTTTTATGAAAACTTCTCCCTGGAGGCCAAGGGCCGTCACATCATCAAGGTGTGTCAGGGCACGGCCTGCCATGTGCGCAAGTCTCAGCCTATTTACGATGCCATCCGGGATTATCTGGGGCTGACGGGGAAGAAAAAGACCTCGGCGGACGGCATGTTCACGCTGGAGACAGTGGCGTGCCTGGGTGCCTGCGGACTGGCGCCGGTCATGACCATCGACGGTGAGGTCCACGCGAAAATGACGCCGGAGGCGGCGCTGGCGCTGCTGGAGCAGATGCGGAAGGAGGAGGGCGTATGATCCGGACGAAACTCACGCGGGACAGCTTCCATGTCTTCCAGGCCAACGCCCGCAACGCCCTGCGGCAAAGCCGGCAGGTGCCCTCCGTGCTCATCTGCGCGGGCACCGGCTGCATTGCCGGCGGCGCTATGAAGATCTATGAGAACATCAAAGCCGAGTGTGAAAAGCGGGGGCTCCAGGTCTATGTGGGCCTCAAGCACGACACGGACGCGGAAAAGGCCCTCCATGTGAAGATGAGCGGCTGCCACGGCTTTTGTGAGATGGGCCCCCTGGTGCACATCGAGCCCATGGGGGTCATGTATATCCATGTAAAGCCCGAGGACTGCCATGAGATCCTGGAAAAGACCGTGCTGGGCGGGGAGATCATCGACCGGCTGGTCTACCACCTGGACGGCGTGGCCTATCCCAGGCAGGAGGACATCCCATTTTATAAGAAGCAGCACCGGGTGGTGCTGGAAAACTGCGGCAGCAGTGACGCTGAGGACATTGAGGAATACATCGCCAAAGGCGGTTACGCCGCCTTTGAAAAGGCACTCTTTGAGATGACCGACGAGGAGATCTGCAAGACCATTCTGGACTCCGGGCTTCGGGGCCGGGGCGGCGGCGGATTCCCCGCGGGCCGCAAATGGGACGGCGCCCGGCGCCAGAAGTCGGCCAAAAAATATGTGGTGTGCAACGGCGACGAGGGAGACCCCGGCGCGTTCATGGACCGCTCCATCATGGAGGGCAATCCCCACAGCGTGCTGGAGGGCATGATGATCGCGGGACTGGCCGTGGGCAGCGACGAGGGCTATATCTATGTACGGGCGGAGTACCCCCTGGCGGTGAACCGGCTCAAGTCCGCCATTGCCAAGGCGGAGGAGTACGGCCTCCTGGGCGAGCACATCATGGGCTCGGACTTCTCCTTCCGCATCCACGTCAACCGGGGCGCGGGCGCGTTCGTGTGCGGCGAGGGCAGCGCTCTGACCGCCTCCATCGAGGGCAACCGGGGCATGCCCCGGGTCAAGCCGCCCCGCACCATTGAGCACGGCCTCTGGGCCGAGCCCACGGTACTCAACAACGTGGAGACCTTCGCCAATGTGCCGCTGATCGTGCGCAACGGCGTGGAGTGGTACCACTCCATCGGCACCAAAACAAGCCCCGGCACCAAGGCCTTCGCCCTGACGGGCAACGTGGTGAACACGGGCCTCATCGAGGTGCCCATGGGCACCACCATCCGGGAGGTGGTCTTTGACATCGGCGGCGGCATCCGGGGCGGAAAGAAGTTCAAGGCCGTGCAGATCGGCGGCCCCTCCGGCGGCGCCACCACGGCAAGCCGCGAGCATCTGGACCTGCCGCTGGACTTTGACTCGCTCAAGAGCATCGGCGCCATGATCGGCTCCGGCGGTCTGGTGGTCATGGACGAGGACACCTGCATGGTGGAGGTGGCCCGGTTCTTCATGCGCTTTACCCAGAACGAGTCCTGCGGCAAGTGCGTGCCCTGCCGGGAGGGGACCAAGCGCATGCTGGAGATCCTGGACCGCATCCTGGACAACAAGGGCACCCTGGAGGACCTGGCGCTTTTGGAGGAGCTGGCGGACACCATTACGAATACGGCCCTGTGCGGCCTGGGGCAGAGCGCCTGCAAGCCGGTACAGAGCACCCTCAAGTACTTCCGCAATGAGTACCTGGCCCACGTGGTGGACCATCACTGCCCCATCTGCAACCGGGAAAAGCCCCATCCTGTCATCGATGCGGAAAAGTGCAAGGGCTGCGGCAAGTGCCGGCGCAACTGCCCCATGGAGGCCATTTCCGGCGCGCCCAAGCAGGCGCACACCATCGACGGAGAAAAATGCATCAACTGCGGCGCGTGCGTGGGCAGCTGCCCCTTCGGCGCCATTACGGCGGCAAAGGAGGGCTGAGAGATGGCAAAGGGAATCATGTATATCGACGGACAGCGCGTCCCCTTCGACGGGGAGAAAAACGTGCTGGCGGTCATTCGCAAGGCCGGCATCGAAATGCCAACCTTCTGCTACTATTCGGAGCTTTCCGTGTACGGCGCGTGCCGCATGTGCGTGGTGGAGGACGAGCGGGGCAAGATCGACGCCTCCTGCTCCATGGAGCCCCGGGACGGCATGAAGATCCGCACCAACACGGCGCGGCTCCTCAAGCACCGGCGGATGATCCTGGAGCTGATGCTCTCGTCCCACTGCCGGGACTGCACTACCTGCGAAAAAAGCGGCAGCTGCCGATTGCAGGAGCTGGCGCTGCGGTTCGGCGTGCGGCATGTGCGCTTTGCGGACACCCGGCCCCACTATGAAAAGGACACCTCCTCCCCGGCGGTGGTGCGGGACCCCAACAAGTGCATCCTCTGCGGCGACTGCGTGCGGGTGTGCGAGGAGATGCAGGGCGTGGGCATTTTGAACTTCGCCCACCGGGGCAGCGAGCTGATGGTCTGCCCGGCCTTCGACCGCAAGCTGGACGCCACGGCGTGCGTCAGCTGCGGCCAGTGCGCCGCGGCGTGCCCCACCGGCGCCATCACCGTGAAAAATGAGATCGGCCAGGCGTGGCGGGCCCTCTATGACACCTCCAAGCGGGTGGTGTTCCAGATCGCCCCGGCGGTCCGCGTGGCCGTGGGCGAGGCGTTCGGCCTGGCGCCGGGTACCAATGCCATGAACAAGCTGGTCTCCGCGCTGAAGATGATGGGCGCCGCGGAGGTGTACGATACCACCTTCGGCGCGGACCTGACGGTCATGGAGGAATCGGCGGAGTTTCTGGAGCGGCTGCAAAAGGGCGGCCCGTTCCCCATGTTCACCAGCTGCTGTCCGGCGTGGATCAAATATCTGGAAAACGAGAATCCCAAGTATCTGAAGAACGTGTCCACCTGCAAGTCTCCCATGGAGATGTTCGCCGCGGTGGTGAAGGACCAGTACGCGGAAAAGGATGCCCGGGACGGGCGCAGGACCTACCATGTGGCCATCATGCCCTGTACCGCCAAGAAGATGGAGGCCCAGCGGCCGGAGTTCTGCCATGACGGCGAGCCCGATGTGGATCTGGTGCTGACCACCCAGGAGATCATCATGATGATCAAGGAGTCTGGCATCCGCTTCGACGAACTGGAGGGTGAGGCGCCGGACCTGCCCTTCGGCATGGGCACCGGGGCGGCCACCATCTTCGGCACCACCGGCGGCGTGGCGGAGGCCGTGGCCCGCCGGATCGTGGAGGACAAGTCCAAGAACACGCTCCAGGCCATTCAGTTCTCCGGTGTCCGCGGGACGGACACCATCCGGGAAGTGGCGCTTCCGGTGGGAGACCGGGTGCTGCACATCGCCGTGGTGCACGGCCTGGTGAATGCCAAACGGCTCCTGGCGGATATCGAGGCGGGCCGGGCGTACTACGATCTGGTGGAGGTCATGACCTGTAAGACCGGCTGCGTAGGCGGAGCGGGTCAGCCCTACGGGCTGATCCCCGTGAAGCGGCAGCGGGCGGCAGGCCTCTACGAGGCGGACCGGACGGCGCTCATCAAGCGCTCGGAGCGCAATCCCATCGTCTGCGAGATGCTCTCAGGGCCCCTGAAGGACCGCACCCACCAGCTGCTCCATGTGGACTATGTAAAAAAGAGCTGAACCCCATCCCCCGGTGCCCAAGGCGCCGGGGGATCTCTATTTTACCCGGGGTCTTCCCGTCTCTTCACTGTAAGGCAGAATAAACACGGGGATGCCGGCGGAGGCCGGGGCGATGGAGAGCATGGGGTAGAAGAAGGCGAAGCCGTCCTCCGTGAGATAATAGTTGCCGGGATTGTAGTAGCGCCGCAGCCCACGCCGCCAGTCCTCCCGCCAGACGCCGGCTCCCGCGGCTTGGCGCCGCTGTATCTGGGCTTCTGCTGCGGAGAGCAGTGTTTTCCGCAGCCCGCCGGAGAAAAAGCTGGAGGCCGGTACCGGGTAGCCGGCGCCCAGATCCCAGGTATCCCCACGCCGGGCCAGGAACGTGCCCCCGGGGCCGGTCTCCCGGGTCTGGGTGTACAGGCTCCACAGGCCGCCTTCGTTGTAGGTGACGTGATAGTCCAGCTCCGCCCGGAAGTCCGGCAGCGGGCGGCTGCAGGCCAGAGCCGCGGTATATTCCGCTGCGGCCTGGGGCAGCAGCTCCCGCTGACAGTAGCGGAAAAAGGCCTGACACTGCAGCTGGTAGTACCGGCGGACCCGCCGGAACACTCCGCCGGCGGATGGCACCGGCCGGGGCACCCGGACGGAGGCCTGCAAAACCACCACGCCGTCCGATTCCCACTCCCGCTGGGCCACCAGCGGCTCGGTCTCCAGATAAGTAAGCTCCCTGTTCATAGGCACAACGCTCCTGTCCTCCAAAATCCCTTTGCCCCAGACTATGTGGCGGGACATCGGCTGGTGCGGCTCCGCACTTTAAAGCATAAAAAATTTTGCCTGCCGCCCTATTTACTTTCACGCAGTAGAATGTTAAAATACAGAAAGCCGGCTGATGCCGGCAAAATCGTCAGAGTAACAAAGAAAGGGTACGAGATATGGTCAAGATCGGGAAAAAAGAAAAGAACGATCAGCTGTACAAGGCGATTTTGATGCTGAAGGACGAGCAGGAGTGCTATGAATTTTTCCAGGATCTTTGCACGGTTTCCGAGCTACGGGCCATGGAGCAGCGCTTTGAAGTGGCCTCGCTGCTCAATGATGGGATGATCTATAACGAGATCCTGGAGCGCACGGGCGCGTCCAGCGCCACCATCAGCCGGGTCAACCGCTCCCTCAGCTACGGCACCGGCGCGTATGAAAAGCTGTTCGCCCGGATGAAAGAGAAGAAGCAATGAGCAGCTATGAGGCACTGGCCGCCAGCTATGACGCCCTGATGGCGGACGCGTCCTACCGCAAGCGGGCGGATTTTTTGGACCGGCTGCTGCAAAAGAGCGCTATTCCCGTCCATTCGGTGCTGGACCTGGCCTGCGGCACCGGCACCATCTCCTGCCTGCTGGCCCAACGGGGCTATCAGGTCATCGCCACGGACGGGTCGGAGGAGATGCTGACCCAGGCGGCGGGCAAGGCGGCGGCGCTGGAAGACCGGATGCCGCTGTTCCTGCACCAGGACATGACCCGGCTTCGCCTGGCGGAGCCGGTGGACGCGGCGGTCTCCACGCTGGACTCGCTGAATTATCTCACCAGGGAAAGGGACGTGCGTGAGACGTTCCGGCGGGTGTGGCAATGGCTGCGGCCCGGCGGGCAGTTTGTTTTTGATGTGAACACCCCCTACAAGCTCCGGCGGATGGACGGTCAGATCTACATGGACGAGACGGAGGAGACCTGCTGCGTATGGCGGACGTTCTTCTCCCAGCGCACCCAGGTGTGCACTTATCAGGTGGACCTGTTCCAGCTGCGGCCGGACGGAGCGTGGGAGCGGACGTTTGAAGAACACCGGGAGCGGGCCTGGGACCGGGCGCAGCTTTGCGCCTGGCTGGAGGAGGCCGGCTTTGAAAAGATCGCCGTCACGGGGGATCTGAGCCTGCGAGCGCCCCGGGAGGATGCGGACCGCTGGATCATCCGGGCCAGGAAGCCCCTGGCAAAGAAGGAAAAGTGAGGATTCAAAAAATGGGAGACAAATTGGTTCGGGCCATCAGTAAGGATGGCTTTGTGAAGGCGGTGGCAGTGTCCACCCGGGATCTGACGGAGCGTGCCCGCCAGATCCACAAGACGCTGCCGGTGGCCACAGCGGCTCTGGGGCGCACCCTGGCGGCCGCGTCCATGATGGGCAATGCCCTCAAGAGCGACGGCGCCAGCGTTACGCTGCAGATCAAAGGCGGCGGACCTCTGGGCACGGTGCTGGCCGTATCCGATAACGAGGGCAATGTGCGGGGCACGGTGGATAACCCGGCGGTGGATCTTCCCCTGCGGCCCGACGGCAAGCTGGACGTAGGCGCCGCCGTGGGCAGCGAGGGCACATTGACGGTCATCCGCGACCTGCATATGAAAGAGCCCTATGTGGGCAGCGTGGGCCTTTTGGGCGGCGAGATCGCCGAGGACCTGGCGGCGTACTTTGTAGAGTCCGAGCAGATCCCCACGGCCTGCGGCCTGGGCGTGCTG
>CAUWEK010000192.1:0-15024 GCA_963557435.1 uncultured Dysosmobacter sp. | reverse complement strand
ATTCAAAAGCAATTTCTTTTCTTTTTTTCAATTGATCGATACGGAGAAGTATGTACTGGACTTCTGGAAGAAAGAAAAGGAGAGAATCCGTCCGTGGTATTTGAGCCAAAAAGCAGAGAGCGATGTTATAATCTCTGCGTCTCCGGAGCTGTTGCTAAAGCCGATTTGCGATGAATTGAATGTTCGGTTAATTGCAACACAGGTAGATAAAAGCGGGAAATTGCTGTCCAAAAACTGCAAAGGAAAAAATAAAGTGGATTTTTTTCGCGAGAGATTCCGGGAGAAAATTGATGAGTTTTATAGTGACAGCATAACAGATGTTTTTCTTGCAAGAGAGGCCCGGGAAGCGTACTTTGTAAAAAAGGAGAAGATTATAAAATGGGACAGGCAGGAATAAGAAAGATTATCTTATTCATACAGTTGTGCATTCTGACAGCTATTTGTTCCACGATTCTTTTGGGCCACGAAAATTTATCCGGTGGAACTCATGCCGTGAGTTTGACAAGTTCTGCATCTGTTTTTGGAACAGATCAGGTCCGGGTAAAAAACGTTGTTATAGATGGAAAAACATTTAGCCCGGGAGATATATTTGTTGGGGACTATGCAGCAGAGGGAGAAACCATTTTACTGGAGAATGGTTCTACCGTAAGCGGTGAATTGCCGAAGGGGGATTCTTACAAAATAATTTTTGAAACGGGCCCCTACAGAGGAGATTGCCGCATAACAGTAGACGAAAATTCCTATGAAATTTCTACGTATGCAGGATACTGGGATTCTGTTTCGCACACTTTAGTGGAAAAAGAAAGCTTTACAACAAAAAGCGTGATCCAAGCCCTTATGATTGCTGCTGTTATCGCCCTTTATTATTATATTGCTACCCGTTTTTTGGGTTATCTGAAAGAAAATTTGCTGGCAAAATGCCTGACAGTAATAAGCGGCACAGCAGCTACGCTCATTATGTCGTCCAACTCCTGCTCTAAAATCGCAATGTCTGTTTCAGTCCTCATAGCAATACCGGTTTATATTGCGCTTGCTGAAAAGATATGGGTAAGAACCAGTGACAGGAAAATATCCGTGAATTATTTTTCTGCAATTCTTACATTATGTGTGATGATCACTTTGGTAAGGGGAGGATACAGTTATTTTTCTTCGCTGCTATCGATGCAGATCCGATATGCAAATGCTATTATCGCACTTATCTATATAATTTCGCTGCCCTTTTTTTATGCAGCAACAAATGCGCTGACGAATTATATTTTGAAAAAATGCCAAGCTTTTTTGAAAAGCATGGATGCTTTCGAACGGAAGTTTTTCATAGGTTCGTTATTTATATATTTTGCTTTGATCGTAGTTGTATACTCTAATTCAAGCGCATTTACCAATGGGTACTATTTGAATTCTTCGGGCCAGGTTTCACAAATGGCGGCCGATATTATTTATGGATATGATCATTCGTGGTTACAGGCGGCGGTTTCGGAATTGACGGTACACAATTACGATATCAGACATCCGCTGATCAAATGGCTGATGATTATTCCTGCGTCGGCTTTTCAGATAATATTCAGTGCGATTAGTCCGATTTCTAAGCAATTCTATTGCGGGGCGCTGGCTTTCCTTATGGCTGCCTTTATGGTGCTTACTGCAATTTTGATGAAGAGATTGACGAAGTGTAACTGGATTGCGCCGATCTATGCGTCATCGTATTTCTTCATGATTATGTGCCTGGGCTATGAACAATATCAAATTAGTGTATTTCTTGTTGTATATGCTGCTTATTTATCCGTTGGGCAAAGGCAAAATGAGGCATTTAAGTCTGGGCTGCTCATGAGCGGCGCAACATTAACATCGGGCCATATGGTGCCGTTTTTGTTCCCTTATAATGGGATTCGGGCATATGTGAAAACGATTTTGAGATTTTGCGCGGCATTCCTGCTGCTGCTAAGTGTAGTGGGTTCATTTCCTGCGTGCTTGACGAGCTTAGACGAGATATTCCACTATACAGGCGGGGCTGATTTGGATTTTATCAGCAAAATAAAAATCTTTACGCACTTTGCAACATGGTCATTGATATCTCCGGAAACGAGTATCAACCATTTGGGATCAGATGCTTATGCGTTTACCGGGATCCTTCCGGATACGTTCAGCCTTATCGGAATCTGCATTTTGATCATGTGCATAGTATCATTTTTGCTCAATAAAAAAGATAAAGTTTGTCAACTTTCGATGTGGTCAGTAGCGTTTTCGTTCGTGTTATGCGGCGTAATGGGCTGGGCGATCAGGGAAGCGTGGCTATACAGTATCCTTTTTTCATGGGCGTTCATTACTCTGATTGTAAAACTGGTTTTAACGGTTATTGGCAGGGAAGAAACGCAAAAATTTGTGTTGTCAGGCATGTTTGCCCTGCTGCTGTGTATAAATCTTCAAAAGCTGGGAGAGATTATTGAGTTCTCTGTAACGTATTATTCGCAAGTTGGCTGAAGAAATAGAAGTTTAAGAGATGCACTTCCATTTACTGCCTGTTTGAAGAAGGTTTTACAATAGATATTTAAGAAAGGAGCGGAGCCTAAGCTATTAAGGCAGAGAGACCTGTATGATCACTTGGATTACCTCTACGACACTGGGCAAGATCATTGCCACATTTTTTATTTCCATGGTCCCCGTCATCGAATTGCGGGGCGGCCTGCCTTACGGAATCACCCTGGGACTGGATTACCCGCTGGCCCTGACGGCGGCGGTACTGGGCAACATGGTGCCGGTGCCCTTTATCATTATCTATATCCGGCACATATTTAGCTGGCTGCGGAAGCGCAGCGCGTGGTGGGATGAGAAAATCACCCGGCTAGAGAAAAAGGCCCATCTCAAGGGGCGGGTGGTGCGCAAGTACAGCACCATTGGCCTTTGCATTCTGGTGGCAATCCCCCTGCCGGGCACCGGCGCCTGGACGGGGGCCCTGGTGGCAGCAGTGCTGGACATGCGGCTGAAAAAGGCCATCCCGGCCATTTTTCTGGGCGTATGCATTGCGGCGGCCATCATGACCATGGTGACTTTCGGCCTGATCCATATCTTCTGAGGCGTTTATAAGAATTCCTCAGAGAGAAGATCGTGACGGTTGTCCGGCTGCAAGCAGCCGGAGCGGAAGAAGAGCTTTCCGGGACTTTCCGGGAGCATGTTCCGAAAGAAAAAAGAGCCCTGCAGTCGTATGACTGCAGGGCTCTTTTTCGAAGATCCATTTGAAATGGGCGCGGACAGCTGGGGTGAATGGGACGTTATGTGTTTTGGGCAAAGGTCTTTTCCAGAAGCTGAATGAACTGGGTCTCAGGTCTGGTGAGTCCCCGGTTGCTCCGCTGCACCCAAATGGTATTGATGGTAAACTCTACATCCGTCAAGGGAATATAGACCGGTGGAGATGTGCCGTATTCACTCCCGCTTTGGTTCAGCCAACTGAAATCACAGCCTACGTAATAGCTGTCTGTATTCTTCAGGATCTGCAAAAAGGTGCCCCGATCCTGCAGGACGATCCGCTTTTTCAATGTGCCCGGATTATACTGGGAAACGTCGGAGCAATAATTGATGCAGGTGATATCTTCGTCGGAGAAGGTCAGGTGGGGGTATGGGTCCAGCATATCGGTAGAGATCTTGGCGTATTTGCTGAGAGGGTGTCCTGCCCGTACCTGCGCACAGACGGGGCTTTTGCTCAAAAGACGATAGGATAGGTTCAGTGCCTGGCAGCGCCGCAGGAAATCCTCCTCGTGGTCACTGGTATAGTGAAGCACGCCGATGCCGTAGGTACCGGAGGCGACCAGCTGGATGATTGCTTCGGTGGTGTCTTCCTGAATGGCCAGATTCAAGAATTCCTTTTCCGTGCAGAAGCGCTGGTAGTATTGGATGAACGCGTGAATGACGGGCGTGCACCGCTGGGTTGCAACCAGAAGTGTATCCTGAACGGTGCTGTGACTGTTGAAATACTTCTTTTCCAGCTGCTCAATTTCCCGCAGCAGCGCATGGGCCTGATCGATGAACCGCTCACCTTCAACGGTGGGGATAACGCCTTTGCTTGTGCGGTGGAATAAAGCGATACCGATTTGCCCCTCCACTTCCTTGATGGCGCGGCTGATGGAGGACTGCGAAACATACAGGCTCTGGGCCGCCTTGTTGATGGAACGGTAATGCTCCACCGCGATAATGTAGCGGATCGACTGAATGTTCATCCAATTCCTCCCATCTGACTATATTAATCGACAATTTTATTATATCTGAATGTGTTTAAATGCACAAGAAGCGGAAGGCAGGACGATATGCAAATCGTGCATAACAAACAGACAACACTGCTTCTACCGGCTTCCGGCAGATTTGTGTAGAATAAATATAGTTTCCAGATGTGCATGGATCAATACATTACAAGGAGGAAGAACAATGTCGGCAGCATTAAAAATCGGCGTGATTCTGGGTTATGTGGCAATTATAACGCTCATTGCCATGTATTGCGGAAAAGGCACCAAAACGTTCAAGGATTTCGCCATCGGCAATGCGGCGGTACCCTGGTACATCATGGGCGGAACGCTGTTTTCCACGTTTTGCGGCGGTGCTACCATGGTGGCCTATGTAGGCAACTTCTATTCACAGGGCATGATCTGGATCTGGATTCCCATTCAGGTTGTGCTGGTGGCCGTTATTTATTTGTTCCTCTATAAGCGTGTATTCAATCTGCGCCAGGTCTCTACGGCGGATATCATGACGCTGCGCTATGGCGAAAAGACCCGGCTGCTCTCCACCCTGATAGTCATGCTGGCGGAGGTAGGCATGGCGTCTGCCATGCTCAATACGTTTGCCGCAATGGTGACTACCTATGTGGGCCTGTCCCGGACGGCGGCGCTGGCAATGGGCTGCGTGCTGTTCTTCATCACGGCGGCGCTGGGCGGCTATAAGGGCGTTGCCACGACAGATGCCATCCAGGGCGCCATCATTATGCTGGGCCTGACTGCCGGCGTATTCGCGTTCGTGACCCAGGCCGGCGGACTGGGGAATATTGCTGCCGCTGCAGGACCGGAGAAGATGAGCATTTTCTCCACGGCCAACGGCTGCTCGTTCATCACCATCCTGGGAACTTTTGTCTCCAGCTTTGGCATGCACATGGCGCTGCAGTCCGGGTATGTCTCCCGCATCAACAGCGTAGCCACGCCGCAGGATGCCAAGCGCGGCATCATCCTCTTCATCATTGGACAGGCTCTGGGCTTTGGCGTCTTTATCCCCATCATTGGCCTTTCCGGCAATGTCCTGCTGGCCAACGCCACCGTGGGCGATTCCGTGATCGGAACCATGATCGATCTGTATATGCCGGGCTTCATCGCACTTTTGTATGTTGCGGCCATCGTGTCCGCGGTGCTGACCACTGCCAACTCCTCCTTGCTGTCTGCATCCATCTGCGTGACCAACGATATTTATGTCGGAATGATCCGCAAGGACGCAACGGAGAAAGAGAAGCTGCTGGTCTCCAAGCTGGCCATCGCCGTGTTTGTGCTGCTGGCACTGGTCCTGACCACGCAGTTTACCACCATCATCTCCATGATGTTTGTGATCTACACCATCAACGCGCTGATCGCGATTCCGCTGTTTGGTGGCTTGTACAGCAAGAAGCCCGGCGTGACCGCGGCGAATCTCTCTTTGATCCTGGGCAGCGTCTCTGTTGTCGTGTGGCTGCTGCTGGGGACGCCCTATGACATCCATGTGGCGATCATTGGCCTGCCGATGGCAGCCCTGGGATTTGTGCTGGGCACCATTTTTGGAGAAAAGCCCACGCCCGAACAGATCGAGGTTGTGCGCAGCTCCCGGATCTGAACCTGGGCACCCTCCGGCCGGGGGGATAGTTTAACCCACGGAAAGGATGCTACTATGTTCTCCTGTGATACGTTTGCCATCAGAAAAGAACTTTTTTCAGAAGGCGAAAACTTCTTTGTAAAAAACAGTGACCGCCCGCTGGGCGAGGCACAGCCCCTTGCATTTTTCCCGGCCCGGGACTATGGAACGGGGGCAACGGTACAATGCACGCATCTGACCATAGCCCAGGCGGCCCATACATACGCAGTCATGGGGTGTAAGCCCTATTGGATCTGGGGATTTGAGATGGGCGCAAACGAGCATGGTCTGATCATCGGCAACGAGGCCCAGGGCTCCCGCTGCCCCAGAGAGACCGAAGAGGGGCTGCTGGGAATGGATCTTTTGCGGCTGGCGCTGGAGCGGACCAGAACGGCACGGGAAGCCATTTCTCTGATGGGAGAGCTTTTGGCAGCTTACGGCCAGAATGCCAATGCCAATATGCTGTTTGACCGGCGGTACGAAAATTCCTACATGCTGGTGGACCGGCAGGAGATCTGGCTGATGGAGACTGCCGGGCGGCAGTGGGCGGCTAGGCAGATCCACGACTGGAGCGCCATTTCTAACTGCTATACTATTGGAACACAGATTGACCTTTGCTCAGCGCAGATGGAGGCGCTGGCCCGGGAAAACAGATGGCTCGCGCCCGATGAGCCTATGGATTTTGCCAAAGCCTACACGGCCCAGGCATCCCGGCAAAGCCACTCCGTCCCCCGCTGGCGGCGCCTTTGCAAGCTCATCGAAAGCAGCCGTGAAAGCCTGGATGAATTTACGGCCAAGCGGATCTGCAGAGATCACTTTGACGGCGAGCTGCTGGAGCCCCGCTACGGCGCCTGCTGCGGCGGATTCATCACCATCTGCATGCATGCGCTCACCTGGGATGCATCGCAGACAGCGGCGTCTTTGCTGTGCAGCTGGAAAGAGGATCTGGGCGTTGTGGGGCGGTATGCCGCATCTGTCCCCTGCTGCTCGGTGTATCTGCCGGTGTATTGGACCGGGTATCTTCCCGCGGCGCTTTCTTCCGGTGGGGAGTACTATGACCACAACGCCCTGTGGTGGCGTATGGAGCGGCTGGCTATGTTGATCAGTGCCGATGAAGCACGCTTCGGCTCCCGGGCCAGAGAACAGCTTTTCCGGCTGGAAGAGGCCCTGACGCAAGAGGCGGCCCGGACGGAGGAAGATGCTCGCGCACGGTTCCAAGAGGGGCAGGAGAAGGAAGCCAAAGCCCTGCTGAACCAGCTGATGGACCGTGCGGCGGAACAGGTGATGGAGCTTTCCCGGCAGCTGCAGGAAGAGATCTGCCGGACGATCTCCGACATGGGCGGATTCTATGGACCGAAAAAGGAGTTTCTGGAAGACTACTTCCGGCGGGCGCACATGCCCATGCCATAATTGACACAAGAATGGGAAAAATTTGGGTGAAGATCTGTGCCCGGCACCGGCTGCAGGCCGGTGCCGGGCAGCAAATGCCTGAGGTTTTTATGAAACTAGGAATTATTGCGGGCACTCCCGTGGATACAGAGATGGGAAGTGCCTATCTGGAAGCACACGGCTGCCAGACGATTGCCAGGGCGTGCAGCCCGTCGCCGGAGGAGCAGATGCGGATGCAGAAGCTCTTTCCCCGGGAACTGACGGAACGGGTGATCCTCCTGTGCTGCGAAATGATCCGGGAAGGGGCGCAGGGCATCTATGTAAACTGCAACTCCATGTCGGCGGCCATCGACCTTGCCGCGCTGCGGGAAGCCGTGGAGCCGGTCCCGGTCGTTACGCCGCTGGACGTTTATGAGGAGGTGGCCGGCAGGTTCCGCTGCCTGTCCATCATTGCGGCAAACGGGCAGAGTCTGGCGGCCATTGAGCGGATCATTGCGCAGCACAACCCAACCTGCATTACCTTCGGAGCGGGGCTGATGCAGTTGGTTATTGCCATTGAGCACCGGCGAAAGCCGGAGGAGATCATGAGCGCCATCAGACTGGATGCGCTGCTGTCTAGCTTTGCGGCTTCCGGCAGTGAGGCGTTGATCTTGGGCTGCACGCATTTCCCGTATCTGGCGGCGCAGATCCGCGCGGTATTTGACGGAGCCGTCATTGATCCCAATTTCAGAATGCTGGAGCTGCTGCAGGACAAGGTGGCAGGTCTCGGGGAGCAAGCAGGCTTGTAAACTCCTGGCGGGAGCGTTCCGGGCAAGCACCGACAGCGTCGCCCGGGAAACAGCAGAAGAATACCGCTGAGGGAATATCCGGCCCTCCCATCAATCAACAGGCACGTTGTCTGCGAAAAGCTGACAGCGTGCCTGTTTTTTCGGGGCCCTGCCTCACCTGCGGGAGGCGGAAGCCTTGTATGGGAATGTGTATTGGAAAAGTGCGGACGCAGTTTCTCAGGAGAGTGATTCGTATTCTTTCAGCAGGCGCCACAACGTCACACGGCTGATCCCCAGCTCCTGGGCGGCCAGGGTTTTGTTTCCGCTGCAGTGGGCCAAGGTCTCCTGCACGGCCTGCGGGTCCAGGCGGGCCGCCTTTCTGGCGTGCGGCCGGGAGACGGGAGGCTCAGGGGGCGCAGTGGCGCTAGAGGCAGAGGAGGTGTCCAGCAGATGAGAGATCAGCTGGGAAACAGAGGTGCCCGGCTGATATAGAACCGCAAGACGCTCGCAGAAATTACGCAGCTCCCGGATGTTTCCGTACCAGGGCAGCGCCTGAAGACGCTGATAGTCACTGGGGGACAGGGTGATTTGTACCGGCGATTCCGCTTTGGACTGGAATTTCTGCAAAAAGGATTCCACCAGGGGCGGGATGTCTTCCTTCCGCTCACGGAGGGAGGGGAGATTCAGCTGAAGCACATAGAGGCGATAGTAGAGGTCCCGGCGGAACTTTCCGGCTTTTACCAGCTCCTCCAGATTTCGGTTGGTGGCGGCAATGACCCGGATGTCGATGGGGATGATTTTGCTGTCGCCCAGCCGCATGATTTCCCGCTCCTGCAATACCCGCAGCAGCCGCCCCTGGAGGCTCAGAGGGATTTCGGAAATTTCATCCAAAAAGATCGTTCCGTTATGGGCAATTTCGAAAAGACCGGGCTTTCCGCCTTTGGCTGCGCCGGTAAAGGCACCCTCTGTATAGCCGAAAAGCTCACTTTCCAGCAGGTTTTCCGGCAGCGCCGCGCAGTTGATCGCCACAAAATTGTTTTTTGCCCGGCGGCTCCAGTTGTGGATGCTCTGGCTGATCAGTTCCTTGCCGGTTCCGGATTCGCCTACCAGCATGACGTTGGAGTCTGTGAGCGCATAGGCCTTGGCCTCTTTCAGGCACTCCTGCATACGGGGACTGCGGGTAATCACATGGTCAAAGGTATATTTTGCGGTGTGTCCCTTGCGGTGCAGGGTGCTGCGCAGCTTGTCCTCCGTCCATTGGATCTGGGAGGCATTGAGCATGGTGATGACGCTGCCGGCAGGGAGGCCGTGCATAAAGAGATTCACCTTTTTTACGGACAGGTGGGTGTTTTTGTATTCGATGATCTCATCCATATATTCCTGGGGGGCTGAGAGAATGTGGTTGAAAGCGGGGGAAAACAGCACCTCCGAGGATTTTTTACCCAGATAATCTTCCCGGGCGGACAGCTGCAGTATGCGGATGGCGGCGGCGTTCAGGAAGGAGATGCGGTTGTTCCGGTCTACTGCCAGGAGTCCTTCGTAGGCGTTGTCCAGCAGCGTCTGCAGGCTCAGCGCCTTTTCCCGCTCTACGCGGGAGATCTTGGCCAGCTGCTTCGCCTCGGAAATGGCGGTCCACAGCGCGTCCCGACCGGAGGCGATCAGCATGGAGGCAAGCCCCAGCTCCTTGGCCCGCTTGCAGCCGGTAAAGCCGCCGATGATGACCTGCTTGCCGTCGGCGCAGGCCCGGTCCACATTTTCCACGATCTCTTTGCGGGTGTTTTCGCGCAGCAGATAGGGTGTTACATCTGCACCCAGCTGCTGGGCCAGCTTTTCCACGCCCAGAACCATGTTCTGCGTTCCCAGAATGGCGATGGGCTTGCTGCCGTAGAGCTGGCGGGCAGAGAGGATCATGTTGACGATATCGGCACCGTTGATGATCAGTTCCACCAGAGGAACGGGGCAGGACTGCTGGCAAAGATCCAGATAGGTACCGCCGCGGACAATCATCACATCACAGTCTGGGGTCTGCGCTGGCAGATCCGAGGTGGTGGAGGCCACCAGAATGTCCAAGGCATATTCCGTCTGGTCCTGCATCTGCGCCCGCATGAACGCGGTGTGCTCGGCAAACACCTGCCGGGCCAGGTCTGTCATTTCCGCATAGGGGATTACCAGCACGACTTTGATCATGGATGAGACCTCCTTTTGTGTGCCTGACCCTATTATGGAAAAGAAGTGGAAATTGGTCAAGGTGCTGTTTCAAAAATTTTTTGAAACAGTTCTCTTGACAGAATTTTAAAAAAAGGATTTGGAAAATGAATGGAAATTGCTAAATTAACGTTATTGAAACACATTGCATTTCTAAAAGAAACGATTTAATTGAAACGATATTCGGGCATAAAAGAAGTGAATTATATATTTTGTACAAAACAGAAAAAGCAGCTTTGGAGGTCACATGTGAAAGTTTGGACAAAATGCGCTGCTATTTTTTGTCGAAAGAAGAAAAAAGACGTTAAAACGCGTGAAGTATTTTCCGTGAAGCAAATTATGGCAAGCTTTTTGCTATATATGGGGGCATACAAACGAAACGACGGAAAAAGGAGAAGCGATCAACATGTCATACACCATTCTCATTCCATCGGATATTTCTCAGGTCGGCAAGGATTATCTGCGCGACAAGGGATATTCCATCAAAATGGGGCGAGGTCTGGACGAGCAGACCATCATGGAAGATGTAGCGGAGTGCGACGCACTGCTGGCGAGAAACGAACACATCACCCGCAAGATCATGGAAGCGGGCACGCGGCTGAAGGTCATCAGCAAGCATGGCGTGGGACTGGACAAAATCGATCTGGATGCTGCCCAGGATCTGAACATCTGGGTGACCAACGGTCCCCTGTCCAATACGGTGGCTGTGGCGGAGCACACCATGATGCTGATTCTGGCCTGTGCAAAAAAGCTGGTGTATTTCGACAACGCCATCCGCTCCGGTGATTATGATATCCGCAACCGGGTCAAGGGCATGGATCTGGAGGGAAAGACCCTGGGTCTGCTGGGGCTTGGCAAAATCGGCGGCATGGTGGCGAAGAAAGCCATCCACGGATTTGGTATGCAGGTCATTGGCTATGACCCATATCTCCCCCCGGAGCGCAGAGATCCCGAGCTGACTTACTGCGACACCATGGAGGAGATCTTCCGGCAGGCGGACGTGGTCTCCATCCACATGCCCTCCACGCCGGAGACGCGGGGAAGCATCAACAAGGACCTCATCGGCCTGATGAAGCCCACGGCTTACTTGGTCAATGCGGCCAGAGGCGATCTGATCCGGGAGGAGGAGCTGGTAGAGGCGCTGCGTGCCGGAACCATCGCCGGCGCCGGACTGGATGTGTTCAATGAAGAGCCGCCCAAGCCGGATAACCCCCTGTTCCAGCTGCCCAATGTGACGCTCACGCCCCACAACGCGGCGCTGACACTGGAGACTACGGACCGCATGGGACTCCACGCGGCCATCGGGATCGACGAGATCCTCTCCGGACGGGAGCCTTCCTGGCCGGTGGTCGTGCCCAAGACGCCCAGACGGTAATAGCAATGGAGGCAACGATATGATGGATCGGGCAAATAAGAAAGAACTGGCGGTAGGTGTTGTTTTCCTGCTGATTGGAGTGGTCTACTTCGCACTGGCATTTACCATCCCCGCCTATGACGCGTACGGTGGGTCGTCCGTGGTGGACTCTTCCTTTGTACCCAAGGTAGTGGGCGTTTTGCTGATGCTTCTGAGCGCCGTGCAGATCTACCTGACGGTGAAAAAAAGCAGACAGCCGGCAGCTCCCAAGGAGCAGCCCGCGGCGCAGGAGGGAGAGAGCGAGGAGTTCCGGGTAGAGGACTATGACGATGACGCATTGTCCAAGAACGCGGATACGAAATCGCTTCTGGCCATTTTCGCCATCTTGATCCTGTACATGGCGCTGATGTCGGTGTTGGGCTTCATGATCTCCACGGCACTGTTCCTCATGGCCAGCATGCTGCTGCTCACACCGGCGGAAAAACGCCGCCTTCCCTTTATGATCGTTCTTTCTCTGGTAGTTTCCGTTGGCGTGTACTACCTGTTTGTAAACGGGCTGGATCTTGTGCTCCCAGCCGGAATCCTGGGATAATTCAGCGCAAAAGGAGGACAAGATATGCTGGATTTGTTTATAGACGGACTGTTGGCGATCAGCACCCCGGAGACCTTGCTCCTGATGGTGCTGGGCGTAATTGTAGGCATTATCTTCGGCTCGGTTCCGGGCCTGACGGCTGTGACGGGCATTGCGCTGTTCCTGCCGGTGACATACGGCCTTGGCCCCATCAAGGGCATGGCACTGCTGATGGCCATCTACATCGGCGCCGTTTCCGGCGGCCTCATCGCGGCAATCCTCATCAATATCCCCGGTACGCCCGCTTCGGTGGCTACCTGCTTTGACGGAACGCCCATGGCGAAAAAAGGCGAGGCTTACAAAGCGCTGGGCGTAGGCACGGTGTTTTCCTTCCTGGGCACGGTGTTCGGCATCCTGGTGCTGGTGTTCATCTCTCCCATCATCGCCAGCTTCGCACTGAAATTCGGCCCTGCCGAGTATTTCTCCGTCTCCATTTTCGCCCTGACCCTCATTGCCAGCCTTGCGGGCAAGTCGCTGGTCAAGGGACTGATCTCTGCGGCCATGGGATTTGTGTTCATCACCGTGGGCGCGGCCCCCATCGACTCCGTAGACCGCTATACGTTCGGCTTTTCCGGGATGCGCTCCGGATTCGATATCCTGACGGTGCTGGTTGGCCTGTATGCCATTTCTGAAATTTTGAGCACGGCGGCCAACAAGCGGGCACTCTCCAGCGGCTCCGGCCAGGTCATGCAGTTCCAGGGCAAGGGCTTTGGCTTCAGCATGAAAGAGTTTTTGAGCCAGAAGTGGAATTTCCTCATCTCGGCGGTGATCGGCACCGGCATCGGCGTGCTGCCCGGCATCGGCGGCGCGACCTCCAACCTGCTGGCCTATACCGTGGTCAAGAACAAGTCCAAGTACCCTGAGAAGTTCGGCACTGGTATCATCGACGGTATCGTGGCCTCCGAGACTGCCAATAACGCCACCATCGGCGGCGCCATGGTCCCCCTGCTGACGCTGGGTATTCCGGGCGATGCCGCCACGGCCATGCTGCTGGGCGGACTGATCGTTCACGGCGTGCAGCCCGGACCGCTGCTGTTCACCAGCCATCCGGATGTGGTGTACGGCGTGTTTGCGGCCATGATCGTGGCCACCGTGCTGATGATCCTGGTGCAGATGTTCGGCCTGCGGCTGTTTGCCAAGGTGCTGAAGGTGCCCAAGTACTACCTGATGCCCATCATCATTGTTTTGTGCATCGTAGGTGCGTTCGGCCTCAACAGCCGGATGTTTGACTGCTGGTCCATTATTTTCTTCGGAATCGTGGGCTACGCCATGAGCAAGATGGACATCCCCCTGGCGCCCATGATCATGGGCTTTGTGCTGGGCGAGACCGTGGAGACCAACCTGCGCCGTGCGCTGATGTATTCCAACGGCAGCGTTTCCACATTCTTCACCTCTCCCATCTCCTGCGTGTTTTTGATCCTGGCGGCGATCTCCATCATTTTGACTGTGCGCAAGCAGCTGCGGGAAAGACGGGCTGCATAAAAATCAGAATTCCAAAAAGCTGCGAAAATAAATGAAAAGAAAAGGAGTCTCGACATGAAAAAGAACTGGAAAAAATGGATGTCCCTGTTGTTTGCCACGGCTATGGTAGCCGGACTGCTTGCCGGATGCGGGCAGAAAGCTGCAGAAGATCCCGCGGCCGGCGGTGAGGGCGACGCGGAAGGCGGCGTTGACTGGCCCACCAAGTCCATCCAGATGATCGTTCCCATGGGCGCCGGCGGCGATACGGACTTCAATGCCCGTACCTATGCCAAGTACCTGGAGGAGGTGCTGGGCGAGACCGTAGTGGTCACCAACATCACCGGCAACGGCGGCGCACTGGGCTCTGAGGAAGTGAAAAACGCCTCTCCCGACGGCTACACCTGCCTGTTCTATCACACCTGCCTGAATATCAACCAGGCCACCGGCATTGCCGATTACGGCTCTGAGGCGTTCGAAGTGGTCTCCGTGGTGGGCAAGAGCGCGGGCGAGGCGGTCGTGGTCCGGGCGGACGCACCCTATAACACCATGGAAGAGCTGATCGCTTACTCCCAGGCCAATCCCCAGACCGTGAAGATCGCGGCCAACACCGGCGCCACCTCCCACTGGGCATCTGTGGTGCTGAACGTGGAAGAGGACGCGCAGCTGAACATCGTGAACTCCTCTTCCTCTGCAGAGCGCGTGGCTGGCCTGCTGGGCGGCCATCTGGACGTGATCATCAACCCCATCGGCACTGTGCAGGACTACATTACCTCCGGTGACTTCAAGTATCTGGGCGTGACCACTTCTGAGCGGCTGGACTATCTGCCTGACGTGCCCACCTGCCTGGAGCAGGGCGTGAATCTGTCCTACGATCTGATGTACTATGTCCTCTTCCCTAAGGGCACCGATCCCGCCATCTGCGAGAAGTTCTCCAAGGCTTTCCAGGAGATCTCCGAGATGCCCGAGTACGCCGAGGAGATCAAGACCGCCTATAACCAGACTCCCTACTACATGAACACCGAGGATTCCATCGCCTATATCCAGGAAGAAAACGAAAAGATGATGGCTTACGCCGAGTACTTTAAGTAATCACGGAAACGCTGTCCCAAGAATGAATGCGAAAAGGCCCGGCCATCAACCGGCCGGGCCTTTTTCTCTTAGCGGACTGCTCACAAAACGGAGGTATTTTTATGTATAACGCAAACAAGATCACCGACAAGGTCGCCGCAGGCAAGATCGCACTGGGCTCCCACATTGGATTTGACAGCCCCTTTGTAACGGAGATGATCGCAGGCTGCGGCTTCGACTTTATCTGGATCGACGGCGAGCACAGCGCCATCGACCGCAAGGACATCCAGATGCAT
>CAUWEK010000191.1:0-16792 GCA_963557435.1 uncultured Dysosmobacter sp. | reverse complement strand
GGCCTCACCTATATCTACGGCATTGGCAGAAAGAGCGCCAAGGACATCCTGGCGCAGACGGGCATCAACCCCGACACCCGCGTCAAGGACCTGACCGATGCTGAGGAGCAGCAGCTCCGTGACGCCATCGACGCTTATACCGTCGAAGGCGACCTGCGCCGCCAGACCGCCCTGGACATCAAGCGCCTGAATGAGATCGGCTGCTATCGCGGCATCCGTCATCGCAAGGGCCTGCCTGTCCGCGGCCAGCGCAGCAAGACCAACGCCAGAACCCGCAAGGGTCCCAAGAAGACCATCGCCAACAAGAAGAAGTAAGGAGGGAGAACGAAAATGGCAACTGCGAAAGCTACCGGCGGCAAGAAGGTCATCCGCCGCCGCCGCGAAAAGAAGAACATCGAGCGTGGCCAGGTCCATATCCGTTCTTCTTTCAACAACACTATGGTGACTGTCACCGATACGCAGGGCAACGCCCTGTCCTGGGCCTCTTCCGGCGGCCTGGGCTTCCGTGGCAGCAAGAAGTCCACTCCCTTCGCCGCCCAGACCGCCGCTGAGACGGCTGCCCGTGCCGCGATGGAGCATGGCCTGAAGACCGTCGAGGTCTTCGTCAAGGGCCCCGGCCAGGGCCGTGAGGCCGCCATCCGCGCGCTGCAGGCCGTGGGCCTGGAAGTGACCATGATCAAGGACGTCACTCCCATCCCCCACAACGGCTGCCGTCCCCCGAAGCGTCGTCGCGTGTAATCGAAAGAGGAGGTAACAAGCAATATGGCAAGATATACCGGTGCAGTCTGCCGCCTTTGCCGCAGAGAAGGCCAGAAGCTCTTCCTGAAGGGCGACCGCTGCTATACGGACAAGTGCTCCATCGAGCGTCGTGGTTACGCTCCCGGAATGCATGGCAACGCGAGAAACAAGAAGCTCAGCGAGTATGGCCTGCAGCTGCGTGAAAAGCAGAAGGCCAAGCGCTACTACGGCGTGCTGGAGAGCCAGTTCCACGATTACTATGAGATGGCCAACAAGAAGGCCGGCGTGACCGGTACCAACCTGCTGTCCATCCTGGAGACCCGCCTGGACAACGTGGTCTATCGTCTGGGCTTCGCCATGAGCCGCGCCGAGGCCCGTCAGCTGGTGCTGCATGGCCACTTCACCGTCAACGGCAAGAAGGTCAACATTCCTTCCTACCTGGTGAAGACCGGCGATGTGATCGAGCTGAAGGAAGGCTCCCGCAGCCTGGATAAGTTCAAGGGCTCCCTGGAGGCCAACGCTTCCCGCGTGGTCCCCAAGTGGCTGGAAATGGATAAGAACAACGTGGCCAAGGTCGTCGCAGAACCCGCCCGCGAGGACATCGATCTTCCCATCGAGGAACACCTCATCGTCGAGTTGTACTCCAAGTAATTGGAGGATACCCTCGAGGATGATACGATTTGCCGGCGGCATGCTTAGCATGGCCGCAATGAGAAGATGAAGGAGGGTAACTGCATGATCGAAATTGAAAAGCCCCAGATTGAGTGCACCGAGACCCCGGGCGACGCTACTTACGGCAAGTACGTGGTGGAACCCCTGGAGCGCGGCTACGGCACGACTCTGGGCAATGCGCTCCGCCGTATTATGCTTTCTTCTCTGCCCGGTACCGCGCCGACGACCATCAAGATCGCCGGTGTCCAGCATGAGTTTTCCACCGTTCCCGGTGTGAAGGAAGACGTGACGGAGATCGTCTTAAATGTGAAGGGCCTCCTGACCAAGCTGCACTGCGAGACCGTGAAAACGGTCTACATCGAGGCGGTTGGACCCTGCGAAGTCACCGCCGGCGATATTAAGGCCGACGGGGAGGTCGAGGTGCTCAACCCCGATCTGCACATCGCCACGCTGGACAACGGCGCCACGCTGAACATGGAGATCACCTTGTCCCATGGCCGCGGCTATGTGCCCGCAGACCGCAATAAGCCCCAGCAGAACGTCATCGGCACCATCGCGGTGGACTCCATCTATACCCCCGTGTATAAGGTGAATTACACCGTGGAGCCCACCCGTGTGGGCGCTTCCAGCGACTTCGACAAGCTGACGCTGGAGGTTTGGACGGACGGCACCATCTCCGCCCGGGACGCCGTGTCCCTGGGCGCCAAGATCCTGTGCGATCACTTTACCCTCTTCACCGACCTTTCCGAGAACGTGGGCAGCAAGCCCACCGTGGTGGAGAAGGCGGAGGCGCAGCGGGATAAGGTGCTGGAGCTGACCATTGAGGAGCTGGACCTTTCCGTCCGGAGCTTCAACTGCCTCAAGCGCGCCAATATCAACACCGTCGAGGACCTGATCTCCAAGACCGAGGACGAGATGATGAAGGTGCGCAACCTGGGCCGCAAGTCCCTGGAGGAAGTCATCAACAAGCTGGCGATGATGGGCCTCCACCTGGCCGACGAAGAAAACAACTGATTCCACGCCGGCGGGACTGCCCCCGGCTGACCAAAATCCTTACAAGGAGGAAACCGAAATGCCCGGAACTCGTAAGCTTGGCAAGACCACTGACCAGCGCATGGCGATGCTGCGTCAGCAGGTCACCGATTTCCTGGACAACGGGAAGATGGAAACCACCGTCACCCGTGCCAAGGAGATCAAGCCCCTGGCTGAGAAGATGATCACCCTCGGCAAGAAGAGCGATCTGGCTGCCTACCGGCAGGCCATGAGCTTCATCACCCGTGAGGATGTGTGCAAGAAGCTCTTCAAGGAGATCGCCCCCAGCTACGCTGAGCGCAACGGCGGCTACACCCGCATCGTGCGCACCGGCGTGCGCCGCGGCGACGCTGCTGAGACCGCCATCATTGAGCTGGTGAAGTAAGCAAATAAGCGAAAAGACACCTGTCTGCAAAACAGACAGGTGTCTTTTTTTAACCCAAAGCCAATACGCTGTGGAAAACTTTTTTGAATTTATACGATCAGTATTGAAAAAACGAACGCCTTTGCCTGCAAGAGTGAGAAAGCGGATGCATTTGCCGGGGATTTCCACCGGTTTTTCAACGGGAACTGTACAAACTAAAGGCAGGAATGGGAGGCGACGGAATGGGAAAGCGTTGGCTGGCGGTGATCTGCATTTGCCTATTGGCAGTGTTGGCAGGCACATACAGAGAGGATGCTGTGCAGGCTGGCACCTGGGAGGAAGGCCTGCCGGAGAAAACGAAGTATGTGGCCCTGACCTTTGACGACGGCCCCCAGCAGGAGACGACAGAGCGTCTCCTGGACGGACTGCGGCAGCGTGGTGCCAGCGCCACCTTTTTCCTGGTGGGAGAACGGGCGGCAGCCTGTCCGGAGCTGGTGCGGCGCATGAGGGCGGAGGGACACCAGGTGGGCAGTCACACCTGGAGCCATGTGCGGCTCCAGGGAGCCAGCACCCAGACGATCCTGGAGGAGACAGAACGGGCGCAGCAGCTGCTCAGTCAGATCCTGGGAGAGGGGAGCTACTGGCTCCGTCCGCCCTATGGACTGCTGGATGAGCAGGAGCGGGCACTGCTGGATGTGCCGCTGATCAAGTGGTCCGTGGATCCCCGGGACTGGGAGAGCCGGGACACGGCCCAGGTGGTGGAGGCGGTGATGGGGACGGTAAAGGAAAACTCCATCATTCTGCTCCATGACATCTATCCCACCTCTGTGGAGGCGGCGCTCCAGATCATCGACATGCTGACGCCGCAGGGGTACCGCTTTGTGACCGTGGAAGAGCTGCTGGCGCTCAACGGTGTGGAGCCGCAGCCGGGCATCATGTATCGCACGGGAACAGGATAAAAAAGACGCCTGCCATACGGCAGGCGTCTTTTTTGTCTGGATTACTGCAGCACCAGAAGAATGAAGGTCAGGATCAGGAACACCGCACCCACCCACTTGGTGGCACGGGCCAGCTTGGCATCCATCGTCTTGGCCTTGTTCTTGGCCAGGAAAGAATCCGCTACACCGCCGATGGTGCCGGACAGGCTAGCGCTCTTGCCGGACTGGAACAGGACCACCAGAATGATCGCAAGGCCGCACAGCAGCTGCAGGATCGTGATTACCAGAGTCAAAGTGTCCATAGGAAAACCTCCAACATGTTCATGCGACGGGCATGAATCGTCATTTCACAGAATACAATGATACCATAGTTACCAGCTTATTTCAAGGGTTTCAGGCAAAAAAGCAAGGAAAAAAACCGGTAAGCCCGAAACAATGTGCAAAAAAATTTTTGAATTTTTTAGAAAGATATTGGAACAAATGTTGCATTTTGGAGCGGATTATGATACACTTATGTCAACATAGTTTGAAATGGGGAAAGGAGACGCCTATGGCAGAGCTTTCCAAGATGCAGCAAAAGATCTATGCGTACATTGCCGACTGTATTCGCCAGCAGGGCTATCCTCCCTCTGTCCGGGAGATCGGTGAGGCAGTGGGCTTGAAGTCCCCCTCCACGGTCCACTTCCATCTCAAGCATCTGGAGCAGGCCGGTGTGATCGAAAAGGGAGCGGGCAAGGGCCGCGCCATCACACTGACCACGCCGCCTGCCTCTGAAGACCGGGTGCCTATCGTGGGCAATGTGGCTGCCGGCAGTCCCATTTTGGCGGAGGAGTGCATTGAGGACTACCTGACCTTTGATACCGGCGGCCGCACCGGCGAGTATTTTGCCCTGCGGGTGCGGGGCGAGTCCATGCTGGGTGCCGGGATCCTGCCGGGGGACCTGGTGGTGGTGCGCCGTCAGCCTACCGCCAATAACGGGGAGATCGTGGTGGCACTGCTGGAGGACGAAGCCACCGTCAAGCGGTTTTCCCAGAAAAACGGCCGGATCTGGCTGCTGCCGGAAAATGAGGCGTACAGCCCCATTGACGGCACCTATGCCCAGATCCTGGGAAAGGTAGCCGCTGTGGTACGCAGATATTAAGGGAACAAGAGCGCGGAGAAAGGGTCTGCCGCGCTCTTTTCTTTTGGATAAGATCGATCGGGAAAGAGGGACAGCCGTGGGACTTCGCATGTACAATGTGGAATTTGGCGATGGCTTTTTGCTTTTGGGCGGGACGGAGCACTTGCTGGTGGATCTGGGCAGTATCGACCGGACGGTGGACTTTGATCCCATCCGGGATGATATCCGGTCGCTTTGCGACACGGCGAGGCTTTCTTTGCTGCTGACCCATTTTCACAAAGACCACTGGTCCGGCCTGCGGGATCAGCCGGCGGCACACGCGCTTCCGCCGGTGCACCGGGTCTATCTGCCGGATCTGTTCGGCCTGCGCGTGCCGGGCAGGCAGGATGTGCTGGTGGACAGCCTGCTGGGGGAGCTGCTGGAGGCGGTGGTGCTGAACCGGGCGCCGGAGTTCACCCTGGCGGAACTTTTACGGCAGGTGCTGCCCCGCAGCGGCGGCCGTGTGGTGCCTTTGCACCGGGGAGACGAGTTCACCGTGGACGGTGTCACCTATCAGGTGCTGTGGCCCCGGCTGGAGGTCAAGGACATTACCCGGCGCAGAAGAGCGGCTTTCCGGCGCTTTTTGGAGCGCCTGGAGCGCAGTGTGAACGCATCGGAGGGGGAGAGCGTATGGCGCACGGTCAATGACCTTGCAGACGTTCTCCTGCGGGATTTCGCGGAGGAAATGGATCTTCCCAGGCAGCTGGATCTCCTGCCCCGGCAGCTGCCCGGCTATGAGGCACTCTTGGCCGCGGCGGCCCGTCTGGTGCAGCGGCTGCGGCCGCTGTATATGACAGGCGGGCGGACCTTCCAGGCGCAGATGCGCTACTATGCCAAGGCGCTGCAGGAGGACTGGAACAAGGTGAGTCTGGTGTTTCAGGGCTGCCCGCAGGCCGGCGGTGTGCTGATGACGGGAGACGCACCCGGAGATGTTCTGGAGCGTCAGGCAAAGGGGGCGTACGGCCACCCGTATTTCCTGGACGGGTACCAGATCATCAAGGCGCCCCACCACGGGACGGATACGCACTTTTGCGCCAGCCTTCCGCCCTGTGATTTCCTCTGTATCAGCAATGGGGCGGGGAACCGGCGCTATCAGAAGATCTCCCGGAATTACGAGGGAACATACGGCGTTCTGGGCCGGCGTACCGCCCTTCGCTGCACCAACGACCGCTGTGAATTTTCCGCCAGAGGCGGGCATTGCCCCGGAGCGGGACACTGCGGACAGGCCTGGACGGATATTTGAAAGAAAAAACCGGATGCCATTTGGCATCCGGTTTTTTTACGGAAAGGAGAAATCTTACTTGGCAGCAGCCTGCTTCTTGGCAAATTCCTTCTCCTCGGGCGTACGCAGCAGACCAAACTGGATGGTGATGCAGGTGAAGATGATCAGCGCGAACATGTAGAAGGAGTAGGGCAGAATGTCCAGCGGCGTGCAGCCGGCCAGCTCGGTGACGATCAGGATACCGCCGTCGTGGGGCATCAGAGCCAGGAAGGCGCAGGCGAAGATATCCACCAGGCTGGCAAGGCGCTTGGGCGCAATGCCGTACTTGCCGCCGATCTCCTTGGCGATGGGGCAGGTAACGATGATACCGATGGTGTTGTTGACCAGAGCGGCGGACAGAACACCGGACAGCAGGCCGATGCCATACTCGGCGCCGCGGCGGCTGCGGATCTTGGAGGTGATGGCAGAGACCAGCCACTCCACACCGCCGTAGTAACGGACCAGACCGATGATGCCGGAGATGAGGACGGCCACGATGCTGATGGAGAACATGTCGCTCATGCCGCTGCCGATGCCCTGGACCCACTCAAAGAAGCCCACGGTGCCCTGAGCCATGCCGATAATGCCGGTCATCAGGATGCCGATGAACAGAACCACGGCCACGTTGATGCCCATGAGGGCGGTGACGAGGACCACGATGTAGGGCAGGACCTGGATCACGCTGTAAGCGCCGGCTTCGATGCTGCCGGAACCCTGACCGCCCAGAATGGCGTAGAGCACGATGGCAATGATGGCGGCGGGCAGAGCCATGAAGAAGTTCATACGGAACTTGTCGCGCATCTCAGAGCCGCAGCCCTGGGCGGCGGAGATGGTGGTGTCGGAGATCATGGACAGGTTGTCGCCGAAGTAGGAGCCGCCGATGACCGCGGCGCCCACGATAGCGGGATTCAGACCGGCACCCTGGGCCACACCGATGGCAACGGGGGCCATGGCGGCAATGGTGCCCATGGAGGTACCGATGGCGGTGGAGATGAAGCAGCACATCAAAAACACGCCGGGGATCAGCAGGGAAACGGGAATGAAGTGCAGCGCCATGTTGATAACGGAGTCCTTACCGCCCATGGTGGCCGCAGCACCCTGGAAACCGCCAGCCATCAGATAGATCAGGACGATCATCATGACGCCGGAGTTGCCCATGCTCTGGCAGAACACATCCAGCTTCTCACTGACCTTTACCTTGGGGGCCAGCAGCAGTGCCACGGCCACACCGGCCAGCAGCGCCACGTGGCGGGGGAACTGGTCGAAGGGGCTTTCCACACCCGTCAGCGTAAAGGTGATACCGCATCCCACATACAGAGCCAGGAATACGATCAGGGGCAAAAACGCGGCGGCTCCAAGCTTTTTCTGGTTTTCCATCTTGTTTTCTCCTCTCTTTGTACGCTACTTTTGTATCTGGATCAGCGGCTGCGTACCGCCTGTTCCATTTGCGTCAGGGCCTTTTCAATGACGCTGCGGGGGCAGGCTGCGTTCAGGCGCAGGAAGCCGGAACCGCCGATGCCGAAGTCGGTGCCCTCGCCGAAGGCCACGCCGGCCTTTTCCACGCAGAACTTCTTCAGCGCGGCGTCGTCCATGCCCAGAGCGCGGGCATCCACCCAGTTGAGGTAAGTGGCCTCGGGGGTGTTGGGCTTGAGCTCCGGCAGACGCTCGGCGCAGAAGCTGCGGATAAAGCGCATGTTGTCCGCCAGATACACCAGCAGCTCATCCAGCCACTGCTCACCGTGGGCATAGGCCTCCATGGTGGCCACCAGGGAGAAGCAGTTGTTGCGGGCGATGTCCATCCGCTTGAGCTCCGCCACATAGGCGTCCTTCTTGGACTCGTCGTTGAAGACGATGGTGGAGGACTGGAGACCGGCCAGATTGAAGGTCTTGCTGGGGGCGATGCAGGTGGTGGTGATGGCGGCGATCTCGGGGGAGACGGAGGCCATGCAGGTGTGCTTGTGACCGTCCAGCATCAGATCGGAGTGGATCTCGTCGGAGATGATCTCCACGCCGTACTTCACGCAGATATCGCCCACCTGCTTGAGCTCCTCCCGGGTCCAGCAGCGGCCCACGGGGTTGTGGGGGTTGCAGAGGATGAAGTACTTGGCGCCGTCCTTGGCCTTGGACTCAAAGTCCTCCAGATCCATGGTGTAATAGCCGTTTTCGTCCCGCTTCAGGGGGCTGACCACCAGCTGTCGGCCGGTGTTGTTCACCACGTCGGCAAAGGGATGGTAAACGGGCTGCTGAATGAGCACCTTGTCGCCGGGCTGGGTGAACATGGTCAGCACCATGCGCATACCGGGCACGACACCGGGGGCAAACGCCATCTTGGCGATATCGGGCAGCCAGCCGTTGCGCTTTTGCTGCCAGGCCGCGATGGCTTCAAAGTACTTGGGGGTGCGCCAGGTGTAGCCGAAGATGCCCTGGTCGGCCCGCTCTTTGATGGCCTCCACGATGCAGGGCGCCGTACGGAAGTCCATATCCGCGATCCACAGAGGGATCACGTTGTTGGTGCCGTAGTGCAGCTCCGCTTCCTGGAACTTGGCCGCGTAGTTATTAGAGCGATCCACGATTTCATCAAAATTATAAGACATGCTGTAATCCTCCTCATCATGTGACGCCGTGGCTTTGCCTTTTATAATAAGCAAATTTTATGCCAAAATGAAAAAGCGTTTATAATTTGTTAAAGCTGGACGATTTGGAAAAACGAAAACCGACAGCTTGCACAAGAACAGTCGGGTGGAGAAGCAGAGATTCCGGGGAAAAACGAAAAAATAATTGGGTAAAGATCAATAACTTCGCCCAATTATTTAACCTATTTATTTTGGCTCGCCAGATAATACGCCATAGAGCTGTTGGCCGGACCGGGTCAGCCGGCTGCCGCCCCGACCCCGGGACACGGATACCAGGCCCTGGCTGTGCAGCGTCTGAAGCATGTCCCGGATCTCCTGCTCGGTCATCGGCAGCCCCTGTTCCCGGGCCAGGCGCAGAAGGGTGCCGCGGCCCATGCCCTGGCCGGAGCGGCCCAGTGCGCACACCAGGAAGGTATAGGCTTCCTCCCGCCCCTGTGCCAGCCGCTGAAAGTCCGGTGGGCCGCCGGATGGGATGGATGCCGCGGGGACGGTGGGGCGGGAGGATTCCCGCAGATAGGAGGGCAGGTCCTCCACCTCCACCTGATCCTTGCCCAGCATGGAGAGATACTCCACCAGATTTGCAAGCTCCCGCACATTGCCCTCCCAGGGATAGGCCCGCAGCACGGACTTGGCCTCGGGGGAGAAGGTGAAGCGGACGCCGTTTTTTTCCATCAGGTGACTGGCGATCAAAAAAAGGTCCTCTCCCCGTTCACGCAGGGGAGGAATGGCGATGGGCAGGGTATTGAGCCGATAGTAGAGGTCCTTGCGGAATGCGCCCTGGTGGACCAGTTCCAGAATGTCTTCATTGGAGGCGGCGATGATGCGCACGTCTGTGGGGATGATGCGGTTGCCGCCCACCCGCATGAACTCCTTTTCCTGCAGCACCCGCAAGAGCTTTACTTGCAGGGTCTGGCTCATGCCCTCGATCTCGTCGAGAAACAGCGTGCCCCGGTGGGCGTACTCAAAAAGGCCCAGCTTGCCGCCTTTTTTCGCGCCGGTGAATGCGCCCTCGTCATAGCCGAACAGCTCGCTTTCCAGCAGAGATTCGGACAAGGCGGCGCAGTTGATAGCCACAAAAGGCATGTCATGGCGGCGGGAGGCGTTGTGGATGGAGTGGGCGAAGAGCTCCTTGCCGGTGCCGCTTTCTCCGGTGAGCAGGATGGCCGACTCTGTGCGGGCCATGCGGGCGGCGATCTGCTTGGTGCGCAGCATGATATCGCTTTGGCCGATGATGTCGTCAAAGACGTATTTGGACTGGTAGCCACGGTGATAGAGCTGCAGTCGGAACTGGTGCTGGCGGTTTTCCTCCTCGGTGAATCGCTGGAGCAGTACGAAGCAGCCGATGCCCTCGCCCTGCCAGTCCACCGGGGCGGTGGCCAGGTTGAGATAGGTGTCTCCCAGCTGGATCAGGCGGGAGGTCTTCTGCCGCCGGTCGCTTTCGCTCAGCTGACGGGCCAGATCCCGGCACACGAAGGTCAGCGACTGGCCGATGGCCTCCTCACGGCGCAGGCCCAGCATAGTCTCCGCCACAGAATTGAGGGCGAAGATCCGCCCGTCCCGGTCTACGCCAAGGATGCCGGTTTCCAGTGCGCCCATGAGAATGTCCAGATAGGTCTCCGTCTTCAAATTGGCGCTCCAGAGGGAGGCGAGGCTCTGTCCGGGATCGGCCAGCGAGGCGGCGTAGGTGCGAAACTCCTGGCTTTTGGGGAACCAGGTGAAGCCCAGAGCCAGGGCGATCTCCATGAGTGTGTTTGCGGAAAAGACACGGGGCCCCAGATCCAACACCCGCAGCACCGTGGGCGGGACATAGCGGTCCTCGCCGGGAGTGATGGCCAGCTCCACGTCCGGGGGATAGCTGGACCCGGGGTAAACGGGGGTGAACTCGATCTGGGTGATACCCAGCCGGTTGAGCTCGGCAATGGACTCGATGGCCATCTCCACGCTCAGATTCACCAGCATGGCGCGGGTGCCCTTGGGCAGCTGACGCAGGGCGTCGATCTCCTTTTTAAAAAACGTGATGGTGGGAGAGACCACCTTCCGCTCGGGGGGGATGGTCTCCATTACCTGGCTGAATGCGTCGGTGGAGGTAGCGGCTACGATGTACAGGTCCGCGTCCTTGCTCATGGCGGGAAAGTCGTTTGCCTCCACGCTGAATGTCTCCAGTGTGATGTTGGAACCGAAAAACTGAAACAGCCATTGGGCATATGTGGGGCAGGTGGAAGCCGCCTGGGTGACCAAAACCAGTTTTTTCACCATAAAAAGGCTCCTTCCGCAAAAATATATCCCATTATAACAGTTTTTCTGAATCGGCGCAACCAAGAGCAAAAGCGCGGCACCTGCGAAAGCAGGTGCCGCGTGGCTTTAGTTGACGGTGTTGATGGGATTGCCGGAGAGGAAAGCGCGCAGGTTCTCCGCCGTGCAGTCCATGATACGCTGCCGGCTCTCCCGGGCGCCCCAGGCGATATGGGGCGTGATGATGCAGTTTTTGGCCTTCAACAGCGGGTTGTCGCTGCGGATGGGCTCGGAGGAGACGCTGTCCACACCGGCGGCTGCCACCTTTCCGCTGTTGAGCGCGTCCGCCAGGTCCTGTTCCACGATGAGTCCGCCTCTGGCGGTATTGAGCAGGATGACGCCGTCCTTCATCCGGGCGATGGTGTCGCGGTTGATCATCCCAGCCGTTTCGGGGAACAGAGGACAGTGCAGCGCGATCACGTCGGAAGCGGCCAGCAGGGTGTCAAGATCCGTGTACCGGGCAATGGCACTGCCCTGCTCCGTGGGACGGGAGCCGGTGGCCAGCACTTCCATGCCCAGAGCCCGGGCGATGCGGCCCGTGGCCTGGCCGATGCGGCCGAAGCCGATGATGCCCATGGTCTTGCCCTCCAGCTCAATGAGCGGATAGTCCCAGTAGCAAAAATCCGGGCAGCTGGCCCACTTGCCTGCATATACCGTCTCACTGTGGTGGGCCACATGGTGGCAGATCTCCAGCAGCAGCGCGATGGTGAACTGTCCCACGGCGGCGGTGCCGTAAGAGGGAACATTGGAAACGGGAATGCCTTTTTCTCGGGCATATGCCACGTCCACCACGTTGTAGCCGGTGGCCAGTACGGCAATGTAACGCATTGCGGGGCAGGCGTCAATCACCGGTTTGGAAATGGGGGTCTTGTTGGTGATCACGATCTCGGCATCACCGATGCGGGAGATGATCTCGGCCGTATCCGTGCGGGAGGTGCGGTCGTAGATGGTCAGCTTACCGAATTCGCCCAGGGCGTCCCAGCTCAGATCGCCCGGGTTTTCCGTATATCCGTCTAAAATCACAATTTTCATGAAAAGAGCTCCTTTGTAAAATGCGGCGGCCGCAGAACACGGTCATGTACCAGAATACCATGGCAGTGACGGGTTGGCAAGTTCATGTTTTTGTCTCATGGGCCGCAGCCTGCCGCTGCGGAGCCGTGCGATGCATGGGGGTAGCCGTCTCCTCCATCAGGGTGTGCAGCTTTTCCAGAGCCCGCTTTTCGATGCGGGATACATAGCTGCGGGAGATCCCGAAAGAGGCGGCCACCTCCCGCTGGGTCAGGGGGATGGTACCGCCCAGCCCATAGCGCAGGCGGATGATCTCCGCTTCCCGGGCGGTAAGGCACTCCGCCACCAGCCGGTGCAGCTGCCGGGCGCTGTCCCGGTCGTGAAGATCGTCCAGCATGGTGTCGTCCACGCCCACCACGTCCAATAGCTGCAGTGCGTTTCCGTCTTGGTCGGATTCAATGGAGTCGGACAGAGACACCTCGCTTTGCAGCTTTTTCTGGCTGCGGAAGTACATGAGGATCTCATTTTCAATGCATCTTGCGGCGTAGGTGGCCAAGCGGGCGCCCTTTTCGGGATTGAAGCTGGAGATCCCCTTGATGAGGCCGATGGTGCCGATGGAGATGAGATCCTCCTGGTCGCCGCTTTGGGTGTAGTATTTTTTGATGATGTGCGCCACCAAGCGCAGATTCCGCTCGATCAGAATGTCCCGGGCCTCCTGATCTCCCTTGGCGTACCGCTGGAGATATTCCTGCTCCTCCGCGGCGGAAAGGGGCTTTGGGAAAGAACCGCTTCCCGAAAGACGCAGGGAAAACAAAAGTGTATTGGCAAACAGCAAAAGCGCGGCAGTGAACATTGGCATCCCTCCGCCAATACCCTATGCGCCTCAGGGAAGTCCCCATGCGGAAAAATGGCGCAGTTTGTGGCGCGGATGTGCTATACTGGTGGAAAAGGGGTGGATGGCTTGGACTATGTTGTATATATCCTGCGCTGCGGGGATGGGACCTTATATACCGGGAGCACCAATGATGTGGAAAAACGGCTGCGTGCCCACCAGAGCGGACACGGCGCCAAGTATACCCGCAGCCGCCTGCCGGTTTGCCTGGTGTATCAGGAGAGAGCCGCGGACAAGGGCGCGGCACTGCGGCGGGAGGCGGCTATCAAGAAGCTCAGCAGGGAACAAAAGCTGGCGCTGATCGCGTCGGGTCCGGTGGGGGCTGTGCCGTCCGGCCTGTAAAAAAAGAGACACCCGAAGGTGTCTCTTTTATTTTTGCAGGTGGACGGTGCAGGCGGAGAACTGATAGAAGGGGTTGGACATGGTGGGCTGGAGCCCGTCCACCACACCGTCCTGCACCAGCACGGAGGTGGATTTGAAACAGATGGGGATGATGGGACACGCTGCCCGCAGATGGGCACAAAGAGTGTGCATGGCAGCGGAGCGGTCCGAGGCGGAGGCGTAGGACGCCAGCAGCGCATCGGTCTGCGGGTCGGCCCATTTGCCATAGTTGGCGCTGCCGCCGGTGCCCACCAGGGACTTCAGGTCCCAGTCCGCCGTGAGCTTGATCTCGCCGTAATACAGGTCGAACTGTCCGGCTGCCAGGGCGGCGGTGTACTCTGCCCAGGGCAGGGCCTTCACTTCGATCTGCAGGTCAAAGGCGGACAGGGCCTGGGCGATGGCGTTGGCGGCGGAGACTTTGAAGCTGTTTTCGCTGTTGACCAGCAAAGTGGCGCTGCGGGTATGGCCGGTGTCAAAGCCCGCCTGCGCCATGGCCTGGGCGAAGGCGTCGTAGGAGTAGTCCTGATCCAGGTCCGCCGGATACAAGGAGGTGACGGGAGAGACCGGGGCCTGGGCGGCTTCGCCGTGCCCGGAGAGGAAGGCGCTGATGATGGAGGCGCGGTCGACCCCGAGGGACAGTGCGCTGCGGAGGGCCTGGCTGTCAAAGGGCGCCTTTTGGGTGTTGAATCCGATATAGTGGAGGATAGTGGTGTCCGCGTCCTGGAAGTGGATATTGCCGGTGACGCTGACAGGCTCAGTGCCGGTCAGATCAGCGGTGATGAGCTGAACGTCATGGGAGGTGAACTGGTAGAGCATGGTATCCCGGTCCGCGGCGGCGGAGAGAGAAATGGTATCCACCGGCAGGGCCGAGCCGTCCCACCAGTGGGCGTTGCGCTCCAGCCGGGCACCCTGGTCGTCCTGTACGAAGGCATAGGGACCGGTCCCCACAGGGACGGCGGCGCCGGCGGTGGAGGCTTTGACGATGGGAATGTCCAGCAGGGCGGGGAAGCCGGTGTTGGCCTGGCTGAGCACCACGGTGACGCTCCCCTGTCCGGCGGAAATAGAGCGGACCTGGGACAAGCGCGCGCCGTAGCGCTCGGAGGATTTGGCCCGCTGGAGCGTCTGGGCCACATCCTGGGCGGTCAGGGCGCTGCCGTCGGAAAAGAGGACACCGGAGCGGAGTGTGAATACATAGGTGAAGGATTCCGGATCGTAGGTATAGCCGGAGCAGAGCATCTCCTGGGGCTCCAGCGTGGGAGAGAGCTGGAAGAGTCCTTCGTACAAAAGGCCGCCGACCACCTGCTGCATCCCGTCAAGACAGGTGATGGGGTCCAGAGTCTGATCGGGCATATAGGGCAGGGAGAAGCTGGAGGGCAGAGTTACCGGCTCTTCCTGGGTTTCCGGATCGTCCAGCGCGTCGATGAGCAGCTGCCCGGCGTCCGGACCGTCCAGATCCTCCTGCCAGCAGCCGCTGAGGCTCAGTGTCAGCACCAGAGCGCTGCAAAGGGCTATCAACCGTGTTTTCATAGTTACCTCGTTCGTTCACTTATGGTTCCAGGGCGATCATGGCACATTGGAGACCTCGCTCCTGGCCCATTTTCCGATGGGACCAGAACAGCTCCGGATGGCAGGCAGTGCAAAGACCGCACACGTCCACATGCTCTGCCCGCACGCCGGCGCGCAGAAGCCACAGCCGGTTGAGGCCGGCCAGGTCCACATGCCACTTTCTGCCACGCTGCTCCAGATATGGCGCCGCAGCGTCTCCCAGGGCCGCCTCCATGGCGGCGGGGACATCGCCGTCTGTTTCAAAGCAGCACGGACCGATACACGGGCCGATGGCCACGCGCAGATCCTCTGCCCGGGAGCCGAAGTGGGACTGCATGGCGTCCACAGTCTTTTTCACGATACCACCGGCGCAGCCCCGCCAGCCTGCGTGTACCGCGCCGACCGCGCCGTGCACAGGATCGTGGAGCAGCAAAATGCCGCAGTCCGCCGAAAAGACCGTCAGGGCAAGGCCGGGCTCCTGGGTAATGAGGGCGTCGGCGGTGTAGTCCCGCTCACGAAACAGTCCCTTGCCCGCGTCGGCGGCGGTGCAGAGGCGGACGGTGGTCTCATGCACCTGAACGCTCAGCACGGTGCGCTCCGGCTGTGTGCCGATGGCGGTGCAGAAGCGGCGGTAGTTTTCCAGAAGCCGGTCCGGCCCGTCGCCCCGCCCGGGGCCCAGGTTCAGGCTGTCCCAGGGGGCGGGGGAGACACCGCCGCGCCGGGTGGAAAAGCCGTGGCGCACGCCGGTGAGCAGGGGGGAAGTCAAAAAGACAAGGCTCCCTTGTGTATGGGTCTTCATAGGTATGGATACCTCCCGGGTTCGGATCATAAATGGCGGCCCCCCTGCCCTCCGGCAGGAGAACAGGGGGACGCGAAATCGGGTTATCAGTTATCGTGGTATTCCTTGCAGGTGCACTTTTTCCACTTCAGGCCGCTGCCGCAGGGGCACAGGTCGTTGCGGCCGATCTTGGTGACCTTCTTGGGCTGCTTTTTCGGCGTGGTGCCGTCACCGCCCACGTTTTCCACGGTGGTCTTGGCCACCCGCTCCCGCTTGACCTCCTCGTCCTTCTTCAGACGGACGGAGTACAGCCGGCGGACGGTCTCGCTCTGGATGGCGGAGATCATCTCCTCAAACATGGTGAGGGACTCCTGCTTGTAGGCGATGACGGGGTCGGTATTGGCGTAGGCCCGCAGACGGATGCCCTGCTTGAGGTCGTCCATGGCGTCGATGTGGTCCATCCAGTACTCGTCCACCACCCGCAGCATGATGACCCGCTCCAGCTCCCGCATGATGGGCGGGGTGATTTCGGCCTCCTTGGCCTCGTAAGTGGCCTCGGCAGCCTTGGTGAAGAGCTCCGTAAAGTCCTCCTGGGTCTTTGCAGCGATCTCCTCGGCGGTGAGATTGAAGGCGCCGGGGGCAAAGTAGGTGCCCTCCAGATCCCGCAGCATCTCCCGGTAGCCGGCCTCGTCCAGGTGAGAGGCCTCACCGAAGGCCAGGGCCACATGGTCGGCAATGGAGGTCTCCATCATGTGCAGAATGGTCTCCTTGATGTCCTTGCCGTCCAGCACCTGGCGGCGCTGGGCATAGATGATCTCACGCTGCTTGTTCATGACGTCGTCGTATTCCAGCACGGACTTACGGGACTGGAAGTTGCGGGACTCCACGGTGGTCTGGGCGTTTTCGATGGCACGGGTGAGCATGCGGTTTTCGATGGGAGTGTCCTCGTCCAGGTCGAACTTCTCCATCATGTTCTGGATGCGCTCACCGCCGAACAGGCGCATGAGGTCATCTTCCAGGGAGATATAGAACCGGGTCTCACCGGGGTCGCCCTGACGGCCGGCACGGCCGCGCAGCTGGTTGTCGATACGGCGGGACT
>CAUWEK010000190.1:0-17533 GCA_963557435.1 uncultured Dysosmobacter sp. | reverse complement strand
CAAAGGGGTACGCGGTGATGGAGTCCGACGCCAAGAGCGGCGCCGGGACAAAGCAGTTTGCCGCTGCTGTCAAGACGCTTCTTGCGGACAAGCTGCGCGCCTATGCGGAAAAGGGGCAGAACCGGGTGGTCCGGGTGATGATTTTGGGCGTGCCCAACGTGGGCAAGTCCACCTTTATCAACAGGATCGCCGGCCGCAAGACTGCCAAAACCGAGGATCGCCCCGGTGTCACCCGGGCCAAGCAGTGGGTGCCCATCGACAAAAACCTGGAGCTGCTGGATACCCCCGGCATCCTCTGGCCCAAGTTCGAGGACCAGAGCGTGGGACTGAACCTGGCCTATACCGGCGCTGTGAAGGATGACATTCTGGATACGGAGACCCTGGGCTGCCACCTGATGGCCTACCTGGGGCAGCGGTATCCCGAGGCGCTTTCCGCTGCCTACAAGCTCCCAGGCATCCCGGCGCGGGAGGAAGAGGAGAACGACGTGGCCTGGGGCTACCGGCTGCTCTCGGCTGCCGGGAAAAAGCGGGGCTTTTTGATCTCCGGCGGCGACGTGGACACGGAGCGCATGGCAAAGATCCTGTTGGATGAGTTCCGTTCCGGCAAGCTGGGACGCTTTACACTGGAGTTGCCGGAGAGCGTATAAGCGGAAAGGATGGCAATATGAACTGTCCTGTATGCGGGAAAGAGATGGAGCCCGGATTCCTGAACACCTTTGGAATGTGGGAGTATTTTCTTCCCCAGGGTGCGCCGAAGCTGAACTGGCACACCATGGGAGGCATTGCCAAGCGGGGCGGGATCGTGCTTCAAAACCCCTATACCAGTGCAAAGGATGCCGGATCTTTGGATCGGCCCGCCTGGGTCTGCCGGGACTGCAAGAGAATCCTTATAGAGTATTGGTGAGATGACGATGGACCTTTGGACCTACGAACGAGAGCAGTGGCGTGCAGGGTATGAGACCCTCTGCGGCGTGGATGAGGCTGGGGCCGGACCTCTGGCGGGACCGGTGTACGCCGCCGCGGTGATTTTGCCCCGGGAACTGGACATCCCCGGCCTGAATGACTCCAAGAAACTGACGGAGAAGAAGCGGGAGGCCCTGTATGACCTCATCACCGCCCAAGCGGCGGCATACAGCATCGCCTCCGTCTCGGCTGCGGAGATCGACGAGATGGATATTCTCAATGCCCGTATGCTGGCCATGCAGCGGGCGCTGGACGGCCTTCCCATGAAGACCGATCTGGCCCTTATCGACGGCAACCGGGACCACGGCAGCCGTGTGGCCATCACAGTGCCCCATGTGTGCCTGGTGGGCGGCGACGGCAAGAGCGCCTCCATCGCGGCGGCGTCTATCCTGGCCAAGGTCAGCCGGGACCGGTATGTCTCCACGGAGTTGGAGGCGCGGTTCCCACAATATCATTTTGCCAAGCACAAGGGCTACGGCACCAAGCTCCACTATGAAATGCTGGATGCCTACGGTCCCTGTCCGGAGCACCGGCGGACATTTTTGAAAAAGTGGGAGGCGAAGCGACCGTGACCACCAAAAAGGCCGCCGGAGACCGGGGCGAGGCGGAGGTGGCCCGCTACCTGCGCCAGCAGGGCTGTACACTGCTGGCCAGCCAGTGGCGCTGCCGGTTCGGAGAGCTGGATCTGGTAGCCCGGGACAAGCAGGGGACCATCTGCTTTGTGGAGGTGAAGCTCCGGGGCGCCGGGGCCATCGCCCTTCCCCGGGAGGCGGTGGACGCGCGCAAGCGGGAACGGCTGCGCGCCGCGGCCGCGCTGTATCTCAGCCGCCACGAGATCGACGCCCCCGCCCGGTTCGACGTGGCAGAGGTCTATACGGATGAACAGGCGCGGATCATACGGCTGGAATATCTGGCCGACGCGTTTCAATAACCATTTTCCCTGAGAAAGCGAGGAGACCACCATGCACTATTACAGCACTCGAGACTGCACGCTGCGCTATACCGCGGCGGAGGCGGTGAAGCTGGGACTGAGCCGGGAGGGCGGACTGCTGACTCCCACGCAGATCCCGCAGATGGACCGGGCCTTTCTGGAAAGTCTGCTGACGGCGGACTATCCCGAGCGGGCGGCCCGGGTCATGGTCCTTTACCTGACGGACTATACCCTGGACGAGCTGCGTGCCTTTGCCAAAAACGCCTATGGTCCGGACAAGTTCGATACGCCCGCTGTGGCGCCCGTGCGCACGGTGGACGAGTCCACCCACTGCCTGGAGCTGTGGCACGGCCCCACCAGCGCCTTCAAGGATATGGCGCTCCAGATGCTGCCCCAGCTTCTCTCTGCGGCACTGGGCAAGACCGGGGAGGACAAGACTGTGTGCATCCTGGTGGCTACCTCCGGCGATACCGGCAAGGCCGCCATGGAGGGCTTTGCCAATGTGCCCCAGACGAAGATCCTGGTGTTCTATCCCAAGGACGGCGTCTCCGCGGTGCAGGAGGCTCAGATGGTCACCCAGGAGGGAGACAACGTGGGCGTGTGCGCCGTGGTGGGCAACTTCGACGATGCCCAGAGCGGCGTCAAGCGGATCTTCTCCGATCCGTCCATCCGCCAGACGCTTTTGGAGCGGGGCTATGTGCTCTCCTCCGCCAACTCCATCAACTGGGGCCGCATCCTGCCCCAGGTAGTCTATTACATCTCTGCCTACTGCGATCTGGTGCGGGACGGGAAGCTCACCATGGGGGACAAGGTGAATTTCTGCGTACCCACCGGCAACTTCGGCGACATTCTGGCCGCCTACTATGCCGGGCGCATGGGACTGCCCGTCGGGAAGCTCATCTGCGCCTCCAACCGCAATGATGTGCTCACCGACTTCCTGCGTACCGGCGTCTATGACCGCAACCGGCCCTTCCACACCACCATGAGCCCGTCCATGGACATCCTGATCTCCTCCAATCTGGAGCGACTGCTCTTTGACCTCTCCGGGGAGAACGACGAAGAGGTCCGGGGTTATATGGAAGCGCTCTCTTCCCAGGGACGCTACCAGGTCTCCGACAAGATCCGTGCGGGATTGGACGCGGCCTTCTGGGGCGGCTTCTGCGGCGAGGAGGACACGGCTGCCACCATCGGCCGCTACTATCGGGAATACGGTTACCTCATCGATACCCACACCGCCGTGGCCGCCAACGTCATGGAGCAGTATCGCGCTGCCACCGGAGACACCACCCCCACGGTGTTCGTCTCCACGGCGTCCCCCTACAAGTTCTGCGACAGCGTGCTCAAGGCCATCGGTGAGGTGCCGGCGGGCGACGGGGTGGAGCTGCTGGACCAGCTCCATGCGGTCACCGGCACGGCTGTGCCCCGTCGGCTGGCGGCCCTGCGCGGCAAGCAGCGGCGCTTTGACCTCTCCTGTGAAAAGCAGGCCATGGACGGCGTGGTGCTGGACTTCTTAAAATAACGAGCGGGAAAGCCGTGAAGCGGCAGGGAGAGTTCCTTCGCGGATGACGTACCGCCGCTCGCCTGATTAACCAAACGAAAGGGGAGTGGTCCTATGGCCCTCTATGCCATCGGGGATCTGCATCTGTCCCTGACGGCCGACAAATCCATGGAGGTCTTTGGCCCTGCCTGGGAGAATTACGTGGCGCGGATCGAGGCGTCTTTGAGCCAGCTGACCGCAGAAGATGTGCTGGTGCTGGCGGGGGACACCTCCTGGGGCATCGACATGGCCCAGGCAGAGGCGGACTTCCGCTTTCTGGAGCAGTTCCCCTGCAAGAAGCTTCTGGTGAAGGGCAACCACGACTACTGGTGGTCCACCGTGTCCAAAATGAAGGGATTCTTTGCGGAAAAAGGCTTCACCACCCTGGACTTTCTCCATAATAATTGTCATACCTACGGGGACTACGCCCTGTGCGGCACCCGGGGGTGGTTTTTGGAGGAGGAGCAAAAGCCCCACAACGCCAAGGTCCTCAACCGGGAGGTGGGGCGGCTGGAGGCGTCGCTGCGCGCGGCGGAGGGACGGCCCATCCTCTGCTTTCTCCACTACCCGCCCCTCTACCAGGGATACCAGTGTCCGGAGATTTTGTCCGTGCTGGAGAAGTACCCGGTGGAACAGTGTTGCTACGGTCACCTCCATGGCCCGGTGATCCGCCGCAGGATCGAGGGAATCCATGGAAAAACCGCCTTTTCCCTGATCTCTGCGGACTATCTGGGATTTGTCCCGAAAAAAATTTGTGATTAGCGGAAAAAAGTCTGGATTTTTCAAGATTTTTCTGGTAAAATATCAATTCGCACCGGCATTTGACCGGTGATGAACGGAGGAGTTAACATAATGAGTGTGAAAAGCTGCGAAAAAGTTGAAAAGAGTCAGGTTGCCCTGACCATCGAGGTCAGCGCGGCAGAGTTCGAGGCCGCCATCGAAAAGGCATATCAGAAGATGCGCAAGAAGATCAATGTTCCGGGCTTCCGTCCCGGCAAGGCCCCCCGCAAGATCATCGAGGGCATGTACGGCGCAGAGGTGTTTTTCGAAGAGGCCATCAATAACGCGTTCCCCGAGGCCTACGAATCTGCCGTGAAGGAGAAAGAGCTCCGCGTGGTGGGTTATCCCGAAGTGGAGATGGTGGGCGAGTGCACGAAGGACGGTTTCACCTTCAAGGCCACCGTGCCCGTCTATCCCGAGGTGACCCTGGGCCAGTACAAGGGCCTGTCCGCTCCCAAGGATGAGGTGAAGGTCACTGCCGCTGACGTGGACGAGCGTCTCAAGCAGCTCTCTGACCGCAACACCCGTCTGGTGAGCGTGGACCGCGAGGCCAAGGAGGGCGACACCGCCGTCATCGACTTCGAGGGCTTCCTGGACGGCAAGCCTTTCGAGGGCGGCAAGGGCGAGAACCACAGCCTGGAGCTGGGCTCTCACAGCTTCGTTCCCGGCTTTGAAGAGCAGGTCATCGGCATGAAGGCCGGCGACGAGAAGGACATCGACATCACCTTCCCCGAGGACTATCACGCCGATCTGGCCGGCAAGGCCGTGGTCTTCAAGGTGAAGGTCCACGAGGTCAAGGAGAAGGAAGTCCCCGCTCTGGATGACGAGTTCGCCAAGGACGTCAGCGAGTTCGATACCCTCAAGGATCTGAAGGCCGACCTGAAGAAGAAGATCACCGAGGAGCGCCAGAAGGCTGCCGACCGCGCCTTTGAGGATGCCCTGATGGAGCAGGTGGGTGCCAACATCACCGCCGATATCCCCGACGCCATGATCGAAAACCAGGCCCGTCAGTTCCTGGACAACTTCAAGATGCAGATCGCCCAGCAGGGCATTCCCTATGACCAGTACATGAAGATGACCGGCATGGAGGAGTCCAAGCTTCTGGAAGACGCCAAGGAGCCCGCCACCCGTCAGGTGCGTCTGGATCTGGCCCTGGCCGCTATCATCGAGGCCGAGAAGCTCGAGGTCACCGATGAGGACGTGGAGGCCGAGATGAAGAAGATGGCCGAGCAGTACAACATGGAGCTCGAGACCGTCAAGAAGTATCTCCAGGCCGACCAGGTGAAGGATCAGCTGCTGACCCAGAAGGCCATCGCCGTTGTGGTGGACAGCGCCACCGCCGTCAAGCCCGAGAAGAAGACCGCCAAGAAGAAGGCCGACGACGCTGCCGAGGGCGAGGAGAAGCCCGCCAAGAAGACCACCCGCAAGACCACCAAGAAGGCCGAGCAGGAAGGCGAAAAAGAGACCGAGAAAGAGGCCGAATAATCCCGAATCTTTTTCAGGCAACATTTTACAGATTCGACACATTCTCTCATGATACCGGTGGTATCATGAGAGAATGGTTTATAGGCCACAAAAGATCGGAGGTTTTCGAAAGTGAGTTTAGTTCCTTATGTAGTGGAGCAGACCAACCGGGGAGAGCGTTCCTATGATATTTTTTCCCGTCTGCTGAACGACCGCATCATCTTCCTGGGTGAAGAAGTCAATGCCACCACCGCAAGTCTCGTGGTGGCACAGCTGCTGTACCTGGAGGCGCAGGACCCGGATAAGGACATCCAGTTCTATATCAACAGCCCCGGCGGCTCCGTGACGGACGGCATGGCGATCTATGATACCATGCAGTATGTCAAGTGCGACGTGTCCACCATCTGCGTGGGCATGGCAGCCAGCATGGGTGCGTTTTTGCTCTCCGCCGGTGCCAAGGGCAAGCGTCTGGCACTGCCCAACGCGGAGATCATGATCCATCAGCCCTCTGCCGGCACCCAGGGTCAGATCACGGACATGGCCATCCACCTCAAGCGCCTGGAGACCATCAAAAAGCGCATGAACCGCATCATGTCCGAAAACACCGGCAAGTCCATTGAGGAAGTCACTGCCGCCTGTGAGCGCGACAACTTCATGAGCGCCCAGGAAGCACTGGACTTTGGCCTGATCGACAAGATCATCACCAATCGCAAATAAACCCATCAGTTAGAAACGATAAACCGAGGTAATACCATGAACGACGACGGCAAGAAGACACTCCGGTGCTCCTTTTGCGGCAAGCATGAAAATCAGGTGCAGCGGATGATTCAGGGCCCGGGCGTGCGGATCTGCGACGAGTGCGTCCGTCTTTGCATGAGCATTCTGGACGACGGCTTCGAGGATGAGGCGCCCGATGACCTGGAGGATCTGCCCGACAAGCTCCCCACTCCCCGGGAGATCAAGGATGTGCTGGATCAGTACGTGATCGGACAGGATGAGGCCAAGGTAGCCTTGTCTGTGGCGGTCTACAACCACTATAAGCGCATCTTTTTCGGGGGAGACGAGGATGTTGAGCTCCAGAAGAGCAACATCCTCATGCTGGGCCCCACCGGTTCCGGCAAAACGCTGTTTGCTCAGACGCTGGCCCGCATCCTGAAGGTGCCCTTCGCCATTGCGGATGCCACCACACTGACGGAAGCCGGCTACGTGGGCGACGACGTGGAGAATATCCTGCTGCGGCTTTTGCAGGCGGCGGACTTCGACGTGGAGCGGGCTGAGCGCGGCATCATCTATGTAGATGAGATCGACAAGATCGCCCGCAAGAGCGAAAATACGTCCATTACCCGTGACGTGTCCGGCGAGGGCGTGCAGCAGGCGCTTTTGAAGATCGTGGAGGGCACCGTGGCCAACGTGCCGCCTCAGGGCGGCCGCAAGCACCCCCATCAGGAGTTCATCCAGGTGAACACGAAGAACATTCTGTTCATCTGCGGCGGTGCCTTTGACGGGCTGGAAAAGATCATCGAAAAGCGTTTGGACCAAAAGAGCATTGGCTTTGGCGCCAATGTCCAGGGCAAGAAGGACAAGGACGTCAACCGCCTGCTGCGGGAGGTCCAGCCCCACGATATTCTGAAGTTCGGCATCATTCCCGAGCTGGTGGGCCGCCTGCCGGTGATCGCGCCCCTCAACGGATTGACCCGTGAGGATCTGGTGCGGATTTTGCAGGAGCCCAAAAACGCGCTGGTCAAGCAGTATAAGAAGCTGCTGGAATACGACGATGTGGATCTGGAATTCACGCCGGACGCTTTGGAAGCTATCGCGGATCAGGCCATTGCGCGCAACATCGGCGCCCGCGGCCTGCGTGCGGTGATGGAGGGTATACTGACCCAGGTCATGTATGACGTTCCCTCCGACCCCACTATCGCGAAGGTGGTCATTACGAAAGCGTGCGTGGAAGGAACCGAAAAGCCGGAGCTGACCTATGATCCGGAAAAGGTGAATCATACCGTGAAAATGAACCCTGGAAGGGGAGAAAAGCCGTCTTCCGGCTCCAGCGGTACGCCTGCATCGGCGTCATGATGAAAAACGGGGGCCGCCGTTTGGCGCGCCCCCTTTTCCCTGTTTGACCCTGATCAAGGAGAGACCCCTATGGAAGAAGAATTGAAGACCATGAATATTCCCGTCCTGGCCCTGCGGGGCCTGACGGTATTCCCCCATATGAGCCTGACCTTCGACGTGGAGCGCAGGATCTCCATCGCCGCGTTGGAGCGGGCCATGGAGGCCGACCAGGACGTGTTCCTGGTGACCCAGCGGGAGATCGGTGTGAATGCTCCGACGGAGAAGGACCTCTTTGCCGTGGGCACCATCTCCCATATCGTCCAGGTGCTGCGGCTGTCCAACACCTCCGTGCGCTGTGTTGTGGAGGGCCGCAGCCGCGCCCGGCTGCGCCGCCTGTGGCAGACGGAGCCGTTTTTGCAGGCCAATGTGGAGCTTCTGGAGGAGACGCCCGTCTCCGATGCGTTCCGGGCCAGCCCCAGGACGGAGGCGCTGCTGCGCCAGACATACAACCTCTTTACTGACTACGCCCAGCAGGCAGGGAGCCTGCCGGAAGAAGTGGTGACCACGGTCATGGACAGCCGGGACCCCGGCTATCTGGCCGACTACATCGCCCAGAACATCGCCCTGCGGTATACAGATAAGCAGGAGATCCTGGAAGAACTGTCTCCTTTCATTCGCCTGCGGAAGATGAACGCCTTCCTGGCCCGGGAAAATAACGTCCTGGGCTTCGAGCGGGAGATGGAGGGCAAGATCCGGGAGCAGCTGGTGCGCTCTCAGCGGGAACAGATCCTCCGCACCCAGATCCGTGTGCTGCAAAATGAGCTGGGCGAGGGCGATGAGACCGACGATGAGCTGCAGAATTATCGGGACCGCATCGAGGCGCTGCATCTGGAGGAGGAGACGGAAAAGCACCTTTTGAAAGAGGTGACCAAGCTTTCCAAGCAGCCCTTCGGCAGCGCGGAAGGCGCCGTGATCCGCAACTATCTGGATGTGTGCCTGGAGATGCCCTGGAACGAGACCACCCGGGAGCGGGTCAGCGTGGACGCTGCCCGCAAGGTGCTGGAAAAGGACCACTTCGGTCTGGAAAAGGTGAAAGAGCGGATTCTGGAGACCATTGCCGTCCGGCAGATGAATCCCCAGGGCAAGGGGCAGATCCTCTGCCTGGTGGGCCCGCCGGGCGTGGGCAAGACCTCCATCGCCATCTCCGTTGCCAAGGCACTCAACCGCAAACTGGCTCGGTTGTCCCTGGGCGGTGTCCGGGATGAAGCGGATATCCGGGGCCACCGGAAAACGTACATCGGCGCCATGCCCGGCCGCATCATCGAGGCCATCAGCCGCAGCGGCTCCATGAATCCGCTGATGCTGCTGGATGAGATCGACAAGCTGGGCAGCGATTACCGGGGCGATCCGGCCGCGGCGCTGCTGGAGGTGTTGGACAGCGAGCAGAACGGGGCTTTCCGGGATCATTTTCTGGAGATCCCGGTGGACCTCTCCCAGGTCATGTTCATTACCACCGCCAACACCACCGACACCATCCCCCGGCCGCTTCTGGACCGGATGGAGGTCATCCAGCTGGGCAGCTACACCGACGAGGAAAAGGTGCAGATCGCAAAGCGCCACCTGCTGCCCAAGCAGATGACAGAACACGGCTTGAAGAAAGGTACGCTCCGGGTAGGGGATGAGGTGCTGCGCGCCATCATCCGGGACTATACCCGTGAGTCCGGCGTCCGCCAGCTGGAGCGCCGCCTGGCCGCCGTGTGCCGGAAAGCAGATATGCGCCTGCTGGAAGGCTCTGTAAAGCGGATCACCGTTACAGAAAAAGAGCTTCCCAAGCTGCTGGACTGCCAGCCGTTCCCCCCGGCGCTTCATACGGAGCGGGAGGAGATCGGCGTGGTCAACGGCCTTGCGTGGACGGAGGCTGGCGGCGAGATATTGGAAGTGGAAGTCAACGTCATGGAGGGCTCCGGCAAGCTGGAGCTGACCGGCAACCTGGGCGACGTGATGAAAGAATCCGCCCAGGCCGCCCTCAGCTGCCTGCGCAGCCGGGCGGAAGCGCTGGGCATTGAGCAGGACTTCTACAAGACCAAGGATATCCATGTCCACTTCCCGGAGGGAGCTGTGCCCAAGGACGGCCCTTCCGCCGGTATCGCCGTGACCACTGCCATGCTGTCTGCCCTGACAGGGCGGAAGATCCGGGCGGGCATCGCCATGACCGGCGAGGTGACGCTGCGGGGCCGCGTGCTGGCCATCGGCGGTCTGAAGGAAAAGACCATGGCTGCCCTGCGCAACGGCATCGGCACAGTATTGATCCCCGCGGACAATGTCCGGGATCTGGAGGACATCGATCAGACCGTCCGCGCCGCGTTGCACTTTGTGCCTGTATCCACGGTGGATCAGGTGTTTGCTGCGGCGCTGTATCCCGCGGCGGATACTCCTGCGCGACAGGAGACCCCGCAGGAGACTCCACTGGCGGCATTTGCTCCCGCCGTGGAGCCCGCAGCTGTAAAAACAAGGCTCAGCCTGTAAAGGAGAAATACATTTCATGTCTTTGAATTTCAATAAAGCTGAGTTTACCCGTTCCGCGGCGGCCCGCAGCGGCTTTGTGCGGGACGGCCGTCCCCAGTTTGCCTTTGCCGGCCGGTCCAACGTAGGGAAGTCTTCTGTCATTAACCGTCTGCTGGGACGAAAAAATCTGGCCTATGTGGGCGCGTCTCCCGGAAAGACCACGCAGATCAACTATTTTCTGGTGGATCAGCAGGCCTATCTGGTGGACCTGCCGGGCTATGGCTATGCAAAAGTCTCCAAGGCGGAGAAGGACCGCTGGGGCCGCCTGATGGAGAGCTATTTTCAGGATGAAGGAGAACTCATCACCACCGGCGTGCTCATCGTGGACATTCGCCACAAGCCCACAGCGGACGATGTGACCATGCACAACTGGTTCCGTCAGACCGGCTGTCCGGAAATCATCGTGGCCAACAAGCTGGATAAGCTCAAGCGCAGCCAGGTGGAACCGGCGCTGGAACTGATCCGTCAGACGCTGGAACTGTATGAGGACGATCATCTGGTGCCGTTTTCCGCGGAAAAGGGCACCGGCAAGGAAGAGCTGATCGGCCTTTTGTGCCAGGCCTGCGAATAAAAGAAAAAGGAACGGCAATTGCCGTTCCTTTTTCTTTTGAGTGTACATCACACGTAGGTCTGCTGGGACACATCGAACACGCCGCGGGTGGTGATGCGCAGGGTGGGGATCACCGGCAGGGCCATGAAGCTGAGGGTCATGAAGGGGTCGATCTCCCGGGAGACACCCAGGGAGAACGACCGCTCCTTGGCAGCCTCCAGCTTTTCGTTGACCACCACCAGAGGCTCCTCGCTCATGATGCCTGCAATGGAAAGGGGAACCTCCGCAAGAGGCGCACCCTTATCCCAGACCACGATGCCGCCGCCCAGCGCCGCCACACGGTTCGCAGCAGCGGCCATATCCGCTTCGTTGGTGCCAACCACGATGATGTTGTGAGAATCGTGGGAGACGGAGGTGGCCACGGCGCCGGATTTCAGGCCGTAGCCCTGCAAAAAGCCGATGCCGATGTGGTGGGTGTTTTTGTGCCGCTCCACCACGGCGATCTTCAAAACGTCATATTCCACGTCGATACGGTCGGAGTAACCGGCGTCCACGGTGGTGATCTCGCCGCCCACCATACCGATGATGCCCCGGGGGCGGACTTCCTCAAAATCGGAGGCGGTCAGCGTGGGCAGATGGAAGGTGTGGTGGGCACGGTCTACCAGATACTGTTCGATGGACGGGGTGGGGAAGTCCCGGATCACACCGTTTTCCACCATCAGCACACCCTTTTTATAGACCTTTTCAATATTAAAGTGCTGGAAGTCGTCGATGATGACGAAGTCCGCCAGATAGCCGGGTGCAATGGCGCCCCGGTTATTGAGCAGGAAGTACCGGGCGGCGTTGTGGCAGGCCACCTTGACCGCGGTGATGGGATCGGCCCCCAGGGCGATGGCCCGCTTGACCAGATAGTCGATGTGGCCCTTTTCCAGCAGGTCGCTGGGGTGCTTGTCATCGCTGCAGAACATGCACCGCTCGGCGTACTTGTCGCACAGCAGGGGAGCCAGGGCGTCCAGATTGCGGGCGGCAGTACCCTCACGGATCATGATGAACTGGCCCCGCTGGAGCTTTGCGATGGCGTCATTCAGGTCATGGCACTCATGGTCGGAGTAGACGCCGGCGGCGATGTAGGCGTTGAGGTCGTTCCCAAGAAGGTCCGGCGCGTGGCCGTCGATCTTTTTGTGGTGGGCCTGGGCGGCCACGATCTTCTCCACCGGCTGGTCATCTCCGGCGATGATGCCCACAAAGTTCATCATCTCCGCCAGACCCTGCACTCTGGGATGGTCATAGAAGGAATCCAGGCTGCGGTAATCCAGCACTGCACCGGATTCATCCAGAGGCGTGGCAGGGACACAGGAGGGCAGCATGAAGCGCACATCCACCGGCAGGTCCTCCGTGGCCTGGAGCATGTACTCGATGCCGTCCGTGCCCATCACATTGGCGATCTCGTGGGGGTCCGTCACCACCGTGGTGGTGCCGTGGGGCAGCACGGCCTTGACAAACTCCGTGGGGCTGACCAGGGCGCTTTCCAGATGGATGTGGGCATCCAGAAAGCCTGGCAGGACGATCTTGCCGCCGCAGTCCACCTCTTCCGCGCCGCTGTATTCGCCCATGCCCACGATCAGGCCCTCCGCCACCGCAATGTCTCCATGACAGATCTCATTGGAGAATACGTTGACGTAGGCTGCGTTTTTCAAAACCAAGTCTGCCGGTTCCCGGCCGGCGGCAGCATTGATGATGCGCCGCTTCTTCAAAAGCTTGCGGTTGATCTTTCCGGCGTAACTCTCTGTCATGGGACATACCTCCTGTATAATTAAATTTTTTAATGTTTGACATAATCAAAACAGATAATGTTTTGGGTTGCAATGAGTATACGCCAAATGCGCACGTTTGTCCACAGAAAAAGAAAAGTTTACATTTGGCATCGTCCGGAACCCGGCCAACAAGAGAGGCGCGAAGGGCAGGGGACTGCCGGAGCAGATCGTCTGCGGCAAAAAATTAGCGAAATCTATATGCCCACACTCTGCATATGGCCCCGGGAAGACCGGAGGCTTATTGAAATCGCCAAATGGATGGGGTATAATACAGGCAATTTGCGTTTGCTGGAGGGACTCCATGAAGCAACACCGTTTTTCGCTCAACGCAGTGCAGAATCTGGCGCTGAGTTTTACCTGCATCATTCTTTTGGGCGGCTTTTTGCTGATGCTGCCCATTTCCTCCCGCTCCGGTGAGCCGCTGCCGTTTCTGGACGCGGTGTTCACCTCTGCGTCGGCCGCCTGCGTGACCGGCCTTGTGCTTTACGATACCTGGACGCAGTTCACATTTTTCGGACAGGCTGTGATCCTTCTTTTGATTCAGGTGGGCGGACTGAGTTTTATGACCGTGACCATCTTCATCTCCATGCTGCTGGGGCGGCGGATCGGCCTGCACAGCCGGGCCGTGCTGATGGATACGGTAGGTGCTTTGCAGATGGGCGGCATCGTCCGGCTGACCCGCCGGATCCTGACAGTGACGGCGGTATGCGAGGGGCTGGGTGCCCTGATCCTGCTGTTCTGGTTTTGTCCACGCTATGGCCTGCGAGGCGTCTGGATGTCCGTATTCCACGCGGTATCCGCTTTCTGCAACGCTGGGTTTGACCTGCTGGGCACGGGCACATCCCTGACTACGGTAGCGGGGGAGCCGCTTTTGAATATTGTGCTGATGGCACTGGTGGTGTGCGGCGGCCTGGGCTTTTTGGTCTGGGATGATATCCTGACCCATCGTTTCCACTTTTCAAAATGGCGGCTGCACAGCAAGATCGCCTTTACCGGAACGCTGATGGCGCTGGTGCTGGGCACGGTGGCCTTTTTCATCCTGGAGCAGGACCACGCCTTTGCGGGCGTTCCCACATCCCAGCAGATTCTCATGGCGGCGTTCCAGTCCGTGACGCCCCGCACCGCCGGCTTCAACACGGCGGATCTGACGGCCCTGAGCGAGAGCGGAAAGCTTTTGACCATGGTCCTCATGCTCATCGGCGCAGGCTCCGGCTCCACCGGCGGCGGCATCAAGATCAACACCTTTGCCGTCCTGGTGCTCACCGCACTGGCCCGGGTCCGGCGGCGGGAGGATGTGGAGCTGTTCGGCAGGCGGCTGGACGCGGGAGACATTTTCAAGGCGTTTTCCGTCTCCATCATGTACTTTATGACCTGCATGCTCGGCTGCATGGTGCTCTGCCTGGATGGCATCTCCATGGACGACGCACTGTTTGAGTCGCTTTCCGCCATGGGCACGGTGGGACTGACACTGGGCGTCACGCCTACGCTGACCACAGCGGGCAAGATCGTGGTGACACTGATGATGTTTGCCGGACGGGTGGGCAGCATGTCCGTCCTGATGGCGATGGTACGGGACCGCCCTGTGCCCAAACTGCGCAGGACCCCGGAGAAGATTTTGATTGGATGAGAGGAGTAACCCATGAAATCCTTTTTGGTAATCGGACTTGGCCGCTTCGGCAATCACCTGACCGCCCGGCTCGTGGAGCTGGGGAACGAGGTCATGGTCGTGGACCAGGACGAAGAGCGCGTTTCCAAAATGGCCTCGGTGGCCACTGCCGCCTGTGTGGGAGACTGCCAGGATGAGCAGGTGCTCTCGTCTCTGGGCGTGCGGAACTTTGACGTGTGCTTTGTATGTGTGCGGGACGACTTCCAGACCTCTTTGGAGGTGACCGCCACGCTGAAGGAGCTGGGAGCTAAGTGCGTGGTGGCCCGGGCGGACCGGGAAAAGCAGATCAAGTTCCTCAAAAAGATCGGTGCGGATTATGTGATCCACACGGAAATGGACATGGCCCGCCGGGTGGCCATGCGTTTTTCCGCCCGAAACGCCTTTGACTATATCGAGCTGACGCCCAAATACGCCATCGTGGAGATCGAGACCCCCAAAGAGTGGGAGGGCCGGACCGTGGCGGAGGTGGATGTCCGCCGCCGGTATAATGTCAATATTCTCGGACTGAAGACGGGAGACGAGATCATCCCTCTGCTGGACCCGGAGTACCGGTTCCAGGAGGACGCCCATCTGCTGATCGCGGGAGACAAAAACTCCAGCCTGCTCTTAATGAACAAGGCCTGATCCCCAAAGCCGTCCGGCTCAGCCGGGCGGCTTTGTTGTCAAACGGGAAAAAGCGTGATACACTATGCCAAAAGGGGGAATCCCATGAAACGCTGTTTTATTTTTGCCGCAGGTACGTTTTTCGGCCTGCGGGAGCGGCCCGGCATGCCCGACGACCTGGTGATCGCTGCGGATGCCGGATATGAGACCTGCCGCGCCGCCGGCATCACACCGGACGTGATCCTGGGCGACTTCGATTCCATGGACGCGCCGGAGGGAGGCCCTGGCGTGATCCGTCTGCCGGTGGAAAAGGATGACACAGACACCATGGCAGCGGTGAAGCTGGGCCTGGAGCGCGGCTGCAAGGAATTTTATATCTACGGCGGCACTGGCGGAAAGCGTCTGGATCACACGCTGGCCAATCTTCAGACGCTGTTGTACCTGCGCCGCCGGGGCGCGCGGGGTTTTTTGCATGACGATGCTTTCGTATGGACCGTCATCGAAAATGAGTCCATTACCGTAACCCAGACCGTGGACTGGGGACTCTTGTCTGTTTTCTGCCTGGGAGACCGGGCGGAAGGCGTTTTTGAGCGGGGCGTCCAGTATCCGCTGGAGAACGCGGTCCTCACAGCAGAATTCCCCTTAGGTGTCAGCAACCACATCCTTGATCCCAAAGCGGAGGTGCGGGTGGAGCGCGGTGCACTGGCGGTGGGCTGGGAGCTTTCACCGCTATGCTCAAGATAGAATAGCGGATTGCACAAAGCGAGGTTGCGGAGCCCTAAATTGTATTGTATAATAGATCAACGGAAAGGTTGACCTTTCAAAACTAACACAACAGACCGTGGGACCAGGGTTGGGCACGGCGAGGAGGAGATTCCATGGCTACATTTACCGTGAATGGCCAAACCGTGAATGTGGAGGAAAACCAAAAGCTGCTGCGCTATCTGCGGGACACGCTGCACCTGACCAGTGTCAAGGACGGATGCAGTGAGGGAGCCTGCGGCACCTGCACGGTGCTGATCGACGGCAAACCCACCCGCGCCTGCATTCCGCAGACCGACAAGCTGGAAGGGAAGTCCGTTTTGACGGTGGAGGGCCTCAGCGATTTTGAAAAGGACGTCTATACCTACGCCTTCGGCACCGCCGGCGCAGTCCAGTGCGGCTTCTGCATCCCTGGCATGGTCCTGTGCGCCAAGGCACTGCTGGACCAGAATCCCGCACCCACCCGGGAAGAGGCGGCCTTTGCCATCCGTAACAACATCTGCCGCTGCACCGGCTATGTGAAGATCATCGACGCCATTTTGCTGGCGGCGTCCTATTTCCGGGCGGGGGAGCTGCCCCCGGAGCAGGCGGACTGGTCTCTTGGCCAGCGGGTGCCCCGGATCGACGCGGCGGAGAAGGTGACGGGAACGGGGCTGTACGCCGACGATATCCGGATGGAGGGGATGATCTACGGCTCTGCCGTCCGCTCCCGCTACCCCAGGGCCCGGGTGCTGGCCATCCGCACGGAAAAGGCCCGGGCCCTGCCGGGGGTGGTCTGCGTCCTCACCGCCGCCGACATTCCGGGCAAGAATAAGGTGGGCCACCTGAAAAAGGACTGGGACACCCTGATCGCCGTGGGGGACATCACCCATTACTTAGGAGACGCCATCTGCCTGGTGGCCGCCGAGACGCCGGAGATCCTGGCCAAGGCCAAGGAGCTGGTGGAGGTGGACTATGAGGAGCTGCCCATGGTCCGCAGCCCCCGGGAGGCCATGCTGCCCGACGCCCCCCTGGTCCACCGGGACGGCAACCTTCTGGCCCACAAGCACATCCAGCGGGGCAACCCGGCGGAGGCCATCGCCAAGTCCCGCCACGTCCTGACCCAGCGATTCTCCACCCCCTGGACGGAGCACGCCTTTTTAGAGCCCGAGTGCGCCGTGGCCTATCCCGACGGGGAGGGGGTCATGATCCTCTCCAGCGACCAGGGGACCTACGACACCCGCCAGGAGACCATGGGGATGCTGGGCCTGCCGGCGGAACTGGTGAAGGTGCGCAACTGCCTGGTGGGCGGGGGCTTTGGCGGCAAGGAGGACGTGACCGTTCAGCACCATGCCGCCCTGATCGCCTATCTCACCAAGCGGCCGGTGAAGGTGAAGCTCACCCGGGCCGAGAGCATCCTGATCCACCCCAAGCGCCACCCCATGGAGATGGAATTTTCCATCGGGTGCGATGAAAACGGCATCATCCAGGGGGTGGCCGCCAACGTCATCGCCGATACGGGGGCCTACGCCTCCCTGGGCTGCCCCGTGCTGGAGCGGGCCTGCACCCACGCGGCGGGACCCTACAACTATCAGAATTTTGAGATCGACGGCTGGGCCTATTACACCAACAATCCCCCTGCCGGGGCCTTCCGGGGCTTTGGCGTGACCCAGACGTGCTTTTGCATCGAGACGCTGCTCAACCAGATGGCGGACCTGGTGGGCATCTCCCCCTGGGAGATCCGCTGGCGCAACGCCATCCGCCCCGGCCAGGAGCTGCCCAACGGCCAGATCGTGGATGACTCCACCGGCCTTGCCGAGACGCTGGAGGCGGTGAAGCCCTATGTGGACGCCAATCGCTATGT
>CAUWEK010000189.1:0-18451 GCA_963557435.1 uncultured Dysosmobacter sp. | reverse complement strand
TCGACGTGGGCGCCAAGTATGAGATCTATCAGCTGATCATCGACCTGGCCAACGAGGGCAAGGGAGTCATCATGGTCTCCTCCGAGATGCCGGAGCTGCTGGGCGTGTGCGACCGTATTCTGGTCATGTCCGGCGGCATCCTGGCCGGCGAGGTGGATGCCAAGAACACCAGCCAGGAAGAGATCTTGACCCTGGCCGCCAAATATGTGTAATAGAGGGGGACAACACCTATGAGTAAGGAATCCAAAACGCTGGAAAAGGGCGCCAAGGCCGCGGCCAAGCAGCCCCTGACCGCCCGGCGCGTGGGGGACATGATCCTCAACAACGCCCTGATCATCATCATGGTCCTGGCGGTCATCTACATCGCCATCGTCAATCCCAACTTCCGCAAGCCCGCATCCATCATCAACATCCTCTCCCAGACCTGCGCGTATCTGCCTGTGGCTCTGGGCGTGGGCGGCTGCATCGTGCTGACCGGTACCGACCTTTCTGCCGGCCGTATCGTGGGCCTGACCGCCTGCATCTCCGCCTCCCTTTTGCAGTCCGTGGACGCGGCCAGCAAGATGTGGGTGAACCTGAACCCGCCGCCCGTCATCCTGGTGCTGCTGCTGGCCATGCTCATCGGCGGTGCCATCGGCGCGTTCAACGGCTTCTTCGTGGCCAAGTTCAAGCTGCATCCCTTCATCGTCACCCTGGCCAGCCAGCTGATCATCTACACGCTGCTGCTGCGCTACGTCAACGCCGGCAACAACAACGGCATGGCTATCTCCGGCCTTGACAAGTCCTACTCCAACTTCATCACCGGTTCCGTGCTGAAGATCGGCGGCACCCCCATCCCCAACTATGTGTGGATCTCCCTGCTGCTGACCGCCGTCATGTGGTTCATCTGGAACAAGACCACCTTCGGCAAGAACATGTTCGCCCTGGGCGCCAATGAAGAGGCCGCCCGCGTCTCCGGCGTCAACGTGTTCGCCACCAACATCATGGTCTTCGCCCTGGCCGGCGCCATGTACGCCGTCACCGGCTTCATCGAGGGCGCCCGCGTGGCCTCCAACACCGCCAACACCGGCCTTAACTACGAGTCCGACGCCATCGCGGCCTGCGTCATCGGCGGCGTCTCCTTCGTCGGCGGCATCGGCAAGATCCGCGGCGTGGTCATCGGCGTTTTGATGCTGCGCCTCATCTTCGTGGGTCTGAACATGATCGGCATCAACCAGGACTACTTCTACATCATCAAGGGCGGCATCATCCTCTTTGCCTGCGCCCTGGATATGCGCAAGTATCTGGTCAAGAAGTAAGGTTTCCCGTCCAAATGGAGGGCGCGCACCCGTGTGCGCGCCCTTTTTTGGATTCCATAGAGGGCAAACCTGTGTTATACTGCGGGAAAGGAAGTGAACGGCATGGAATTGTACCGGGTGCTGCTGGTGGACGACGAGGAGGACATCCGGGTGGGCATCAGCCAGAAAATGGACTGGGCGGGCCTGGGCTTCACCCTGGTGGGTCAGGCGGAAAACGGGCGGGACGCTCTGGAGCTGGCGGAGTCATTGAAGCCGGACGTGGTGCTCACGGATATCAAAATGCCCTTTATGGACGGGCTGGAGCTTTGCAGCATCCTGACGGTGCGGCTGCCCGCGTCCAAATTCGTGGTGTTTTCCGGCTTTGACGACTTTGAGTACGCCAAGCAGGCCATCCAGATGAACGTGTCGGAGTATATTTTGAAGCCCATCAACGCCGCGGAGCTGGCGGGCGTGCTGGAAAAGCTCCACGCCCAGCTGGACGCGGAGCGGGCGGAGCGGCGCAACGCCCAGCTGCTGCGGCGGCGGTATGAGGAGAGCCTGCCGGTGCTGCGGGGGCTGTTTTTCACCCGCTTGCTGGATGGACGCATCAACCGCGAGCGGATGGTGGAGCTGGCGGAGCGCTACGATGTGGACCTGGGCGGCGGCGCCTTCGCCGCGGCCATCGTGCACATCGACAGCGCGGGGCCCCAGGGAGAGCTGGTGACCTTGTCGGTCCAGCAGCTGTTTGAGGAGAATTTGTCCCTGGAGGGCGGCCGGTTCCAGACCTTTTTGTATAACGACTCCGTGGCGCTGCTGGCTGCCATGGACGCCCGGGGGGATATTTACGCCCTGCTGGACGCGGTGAACCGGGTGTGCGCCCTGTCGGAGAGCTATCTGGGCCGGCGGCTCACCGTGGGCGTGGGCGCGCCGGTGGCCGCGCCGGAGGAGCGGTCCCAGTCCGCTGCGGGCGCCCGCAGCGCCCGGGAGTAACGGGGCCTGGTGGGCCGGGGCCGGGCCATCTACATCGGGGACCTGGAGCCGGACGCCAGCCGTCGTCTGGAGTTTATGGAAAGCGACGAGGAGGCCCTCAGCTCGGCGGTGAAGCTGGGCGGCGAGGAGGAGATCCGGGCCCAGGTGGAGTATCTCACCGAGCGGGTGCGGGCCTCGGGCCTGGCCATGTCCCAGTGTCAGCTGTTTTTCCTGGAGCTTTTGATGTGCCTGCTGCGTCTGACCCGGGGCGCCGGGCTGGAGGTGGAGAAGGTGTTCGGCACGGGCTTTACCGGCGCCGTGCAGGCCGCCGACTTCACCGATCCCGAGCAGATGGGCCGCTGGTGCCTGGACCGGTGCTTGACCATCCAGGCCCTTATCCGCCGCCAGCGGACGGACACCGCCGGGCAGATGGTGGAGCGGGCCCGGGCCTATATCGACGCCCACTACGGCGAAAGCGACCTGTCCGTGGAGCGGCTTTGCCGGCACCTGCATTTGTCGGCGGCCTACTTCTCCACCCTCTTCAAGCGGGAGGTGGGCATGAGCTTCATCGCCTATTTGACGGTGGTACGCATGGAGGCGGCCAAGCGGGCGCTGCGGGACACGGAGGAAAAGACGTACCTCATCGCCCGCCGCTGCGGCTATGACGACCCCAACTACTTCAGCTATGTCTTTAAGCGCCACTTCGGCGTCACGCCCACCAAGTACCGCGCGGGCGAGGGCGGGGCGTGAATCTTTTCGGAAAAGGAGGCGATGGCATGGGACGCGTACGAGAGGCCGTGCGCAGCCGGTGGCAGGGACTCTACCGCCGCAGCAGCATCCAGATGATCTTGTCGCTGTCTTTCACCGCCGTGGCCGTGGTGGGCATGGTGTTCATGGGACTGACGCTGTTTTTGCGCTTTTCCTACACCACCAACGCCCAGCAGGCGGAAAACAGCCAGCGGCTCCTCTCCCAGGTGAACTGGAACCTGGACGCCTACCTCCGGGGCATGATGCGCATTTCGGACACCGCCTACTATAACGTCATCAAGAACATCGACCTGGACGAGGACAGCCTGACCCCGGCGCTGGAGCTGCTCTACGCCAGCAACCGGGACTCCATCGTCTCCGTGGCGGTATTTTCCGAGGACGGGGACCTGATCTCCGCCACGCCTCTGCGCACGCTGAAAAACAGCGTCTCCCCCCAGCGGGAGGACTGGTTCGTCCAGGCCATGGACAAGATCGAAAACCTGCATTTTTCCACGCCCCATGTGCAAAACCTCTGGGCGGACGTGGACGAGCGCTACCGGTGGGTGGTATCCCTGAGCCGGTATGTGGAGCTTTCCCGGGGCGGCGGCATCGAAGGCGGCGTGCTGCTGCTGGACATGAGCTTTGACGGCATCGAGCAGATCTGCAAGGATGTGGACCTGGACGACGGCGGCTACCTCTACCTCATCGACGACAGCGGCGAGATCATCTACCACCCCCGCCAGCAGCTCATTTACGCCGGGCTCCAGCAGGAGAACAACCTCACCGCCGCCGGCTATACCGACGGCAGCCACGAAGAGCAGTTCCAGGGCCAGAGCCGGCAGGTGACGGTGAAGACCGTGGGCTACACGGGCTGGAAGCTGGTGGCTGTGGTGCCCCGGGAGAGCCTTTGGAGCAATTACAGCCAGCTGGTGCTGTTTTTCCTGTTCGTGGTGCTGTTTTCCATCTTTTTGCTGGTGTTCGTGAACCTGCGGCTTTCCGAGTGGATCACGGCGCCGGTGAAAAAGCTGGACCGGGCGGTCAAGGACCTGGAGGCCCGGCGGGACAATGTGGATTTCGACGTGGGCGGCCCCACGGAGGTGGAGCATCTGAGCCACTCCATCCGCTCCATGGTCTCCACCATGGACCACCTGATGGAGGACATCATCCAGCAGGAGGAGCAAAAGCGCCGCAGCGAGCTGGACGTGCTCCAGTCCCAGATCAACCCCCACTTCCTCTACAACACCCTGGACAGTGTGGTGTGGATGACGGAGAACGGCCGCACCCAGGACGCGGTGGTCATGCTCACCTCCCTGGCCCGGTTTTTCCGCATCTCCCTGAGCCGGGGCAGCAACGTCATCCCCATTGCCGACGAGCTGGAGCATGCCCGGCACTACCTGACCATCCAGAAAATGCGCTATAAGAACAAGTTCAGTGCCGCCGTCACCGCCGAGGATGGGGTGGAGTCGCTCTATACCATCAAGCTCATCGTCCAGCCGGTGCTGGAAAACGCCATTTACCACGGCATGGCCTACGCCGACGGGGACGGCGAGATCACCGTCCGGGCCTTCCGGGAGGGCGGGGACGTGTGCATCGAGGTGACGGACAATGGCCCCGGCATGCCGGAGGAGGTGGTGCGCCGGCTGCTGGAGGGCGACGGCTCCAATCCCGGCGCCAAGGGTTCGGGCATCGGCTTTCGCAACGTGCACCAGCGGCTGCGGCTGACCTTCGGCGAGCCCTACGGGCTCACCATCCTCAGCGAGCCGGACGACGGCACCACCGTGCGCATCCGCCTGCCGGCCCTGGACGAGGAGGCGGCGCGCCGCTATCGGAAGGAGGAGAGGCAGTGAAGCGCAAGGTCATGCTGCAGCTGGTGGTGCCGCTGCTGGGGCTGTGCGTGCTGTTTTTGCTGCTGGCCATGGAGCCGGAGCAAAGCCGCAAGGGCACGGAGCTGGTGGAGGTATCCGTGGTGCTGCGCCAGACGGACACGGCTCTGTGGTCCACCGCCCGGCAGGGCATGGAGCAGGCGGCGGCGGACCTGGGTGCCGAGCTGCGCATTTTGACGCCGGAGACCGCCGACAGCGCCCGCGACCAGGCGGCCCTTTTGCAGCGGGAGGTGGACGGCGGCGCCGGCGCCGTGGTGCTGATCCCGGCGGATACCGACGCCCTGGGAGACACGGTCCGGGATCTGGGCGCCCAGGTGCCGGTGGTGACCATGGAGACGGATATGACCGACTGGGGCGCCTGCGCCTTTGTGGGCATGGACAATGCCGCGTTGGGCCGCGCTCTGGGCCAGGCGGCCCTCAACGGCGCCGCTGCCGCCGAGACGGTGCTGCTCATCGACAGTGTGAGCGGGCAGAACGGCGTGGATGTGCGGCTGGAGGCTGCCGCCCGGGAGCTGGAGGCGGCGGGCCGGGTGGTGCGCACCTGTGACGTCGGGCCGGAGGAGAGCCTGGACGAGGTGTTGGCGGAGGCTGTGGAGCGGGAGCAGCCGGCGCTGCTGCTGGCCTTTGACGCCGGCACGCTGGAGCAGGCGGCCGCCGTCATGGAGCGGCTGACCAAGCCTCCCCTTCTCTATGGCGTGGGCGCCACCAACACCATCGCCTATGCCCTGGAGCAGGGCTGGATCACCGCCATCGCCGCCCAGAACGAGTTTGCCGCCGGGTATCTGGCGGTGGAGGCCGCCGTGGAGGCGTCCCGCAAGGTGCCCCGGACGGCGGTGGAGCCCATGGAGTTTTCCATCGTTCGCAAGGAGAACATGTATGACCCGGCCAACCAGAAGCTGCTGTTCCCGGTGACCCGGTGAAGGAGGTGTGCCATATGAAGCGGATGCGATGCCTGGCGGCGGCGCTGATCGCAGCGCTCGTCGCGGTGCTGCCCGGCTGCGGCCATACGGCGGCCACCCCCACCGTGCGGGTGGGCGTGGCGGTGTACGACCAGACGGATACGTTCATCTCCACCATCACCCAGCACTTGGAGCAGCTGTTCCAGGAGCAGGAGCAGCGCCTGGGCGTGAAGATCAATGTGTCGGTGGCGGACGGCCGCAGCAGCCAAAGCGTGCAGAACGAGCAGGTGGACCGGTTTTTGGACCTGGGCTGCGACGTGATCTGCGTGAACATCGTGGACCGGACGGCGGCCGCCGTCATTGTGGACAAAGCCCGCGCGGCGGACGTGCCGGTGATCTTTTTCAACCGCGAGCCGGTGGAGGAGGACCTGCTTCGCTGGGAGGAGGCGTACTATGTGGGCTCCCCCGGCGCGGAGGCGGGCCGGCTCCAGGGCATGCTGGTGGTGGACGCCTGGCGCGCCGACCCTGCCGCCCTGGACCGCAGCGGCGACGGCGTGCTGCAATACGTCATGCTGGAGGGAGAGCCGGGACACCAGGACGCGCTGCTGCGCACGGAGTACAGCGTCCAGACCCTGGTCACCGGCGGCATCCAGGTGGAAAAGCTGGAAAGCGCCGCCGCCAACTGGCAGCGCAGCCAGGCCGCCGAGCGGATGCGCCAGTGGCTCCAGACGGTGGAAGAGCCTATTGAGGTGGTGTTCGCCAACAACGACGACATGGCCCTGGGGGCCATCGACGCATGCCTGGAGGCAGGCCTTTCCGCGGAGGAGATGCCCTTCATCGTAGGCGTGGACGCCACGGCACCGGCGCTGGAGGCGCTGCGCTCCGGCACGCTCCGGGGCACCGTCCGCAACGACGCCCTGGGCCAGGCGGAGAGCATCGTGGCCCTCAGCTGCGCCCTGGCCTCCGGCGGGGACGTATCCGAAGCGGTGGAGCTGACGGACGGAAAGTATGTGTGGCTTTCCTATACTGCCGTCACCGCCGCGGACGCCCTGGTGGAGGCGGAGGATGTTCAGCCGTGACAAGAGAATACCAAAAGAGCGCCCGGCTTTCGCCGGGCGCTCTTTTGGCGTTTATGCTCCCCTTCCGGATGTCACAGCTGGTAGAGGGTGATGAGCAGGGGCATGGTGATGATGCAAAGAAGGGTGGTGGCCACGTTGATGGCGCCGGCGTAGGTGCCGTCGGGGCCGTAGACCTGGGCCATCTGGGTGACGGTGGAGGCGGCGGGCGTGGCGGCGGCCAGGAAGCTCACCAGCAAAATGGTCTCCCCGTTGGGGGCCAGGGCGGCAAGGCCGCTGTATTTGAGCAGCACCAGCACCGCCAGGGGGAACACCACCAGCCGCAGGGCCGCCACCTTCCAGATGCTGGGCAGGGTGAAGATGTGCTTCAAATCGATGCCGCCCATGAGCATGCCGGCCACGATCATGCTCAGCGGGCCGATCATGGCGGACATGGAGTCCATGGCGCCGGTGACCACGCCCGGCAGGGGGATGCCCAGGAAAAAGAGGGCCGCGCCCACCAGGATGGAGAGAATGTTCACGTTGCAAAGCACCTTTTTCCAGGAAAAGCCCCCCTCCCCGCTGAGGAGAAACCGGCAGTGGCTCCACAAAAGGGGCAGCTGGACGATGATGAACATGCTGGTGAAGATGACCCACTCCTTGCCCAAAATGGCGGTGACGATGGGGATGATGAGGTTGCCGGCGTTGGAGTAGATGACGGAGGCCTGCTCCACCGCGTTGAGGTGCAATGGCCGGCGGAAGAGGTAGGTCAGGGCGAACAGCAGCGCGTGGATGAGCACCGCCGCCCCCAGAGAAAGCGCCAGGCCCCGCAGCATGTCCGGCGTGCACTCGATCTGGAAGGCGCCGATGATCAGGCACGGGGTCACCAGATACAGTGTGACCATGGACAGCACCCGGCTGTCCTCCGGACGCAGCAGGCGGCACTTCACCGCCAGCCATCCCAGAAAGATGCAGATAAACAGCTGGGCGATCTGATTGAGCAGCAAAAGACCGATCACGAGGCAATTCTCCTTTAAATTACACAAAATCACTCTATTCTAACACGGCTTGCACAGCCCCGCAAGGGAGCCGGCGGCGGATTTCCCGTGGAAAAGAGGCGGCGGTTTGTGCATTATGGCTTTTTTACCCGGTAGTCGGAGGGACTCATCCCCATGCGGCGGCGGAACAGACGGGAGAAGTAAAAGGGATCGGAAAACCCGGCGGAGGCTGCCACGGCGCCCACGCTGAGGGTGCTGTGGCGCAGCAGCTGGCATGCCCGGTCCAGCCGGTAGTCCGTCAGGTACACTCCGGGCGCGCAGCCGAAAACCGCGCGGAACGCCCGGTGCAGGTAGCTGCGGCTCACGCCCACGTGGGCCGCCACCGCTTCCACGGAAATGTCCCGGGAGTAGTTTTGCTGGATGAAGTCCGCTCCCCGGCGGGCGTAGTCGGCAAGGGCGTCCGTGCCGTGGGCGGGGGCGGCGTCCATCAAAAGGCCCAGGGCCGCCTGGAGATACCCCGCCATGCGCACGGCGCTGGGATAGTCCGCCCCGCGGGCCTTGTAGATATCCAGGAGGGCCCGGCGCAGCCGGTCCCCGGCGGCCGGGTGCAGCACGGGGCGGCTGGCGGAAAAGGGGGTCTGGGCCAGCAGCAGCGCGGCGCTGGGGCCGGAAAAGCCCACCCAGTAGTACTCCCAGGGGTCCGTGCGGTCGGCGCGGTAGTAGATGGGCGTGTCCGGCCGGGCCAGGAAGGCGTCTCCGGGACCGAGGACAAAAGTCCTGCCGCCGGAGTCGTAGGTGCCGCGGCCGGAGACGATATAGTGGAGCAGAAAGTGGTCCCGGACGCCGGGGCCCCACCCGTAGTCCGGGGGACATTTCTGAAATCCTACATTATACACTGTTAAAGACAGTTCCGGCCGCTGGCTCACTTTGAAGGAATGCTTGAAATCCTGGGACATGCCCGCTCCCCTCCCCGGTTGGTCGTTCTCCATACAGCATACTCCTGCGTAATCGGTTATGCAACAAAAATCCAGGGAACCGGCGACGCTGGCACATGGAAAGCCCCGCGCCGGGCCGGTATGATAGAACCATCAAGACAAGGAGGGACTGCCTGTGGAAGAGAGAAAGCTGCACATGGACGGGGCGGCGTTTACCGCCAGACTGGAGCGGTTGTACGGCACGGAGGGGGCCGAGGCCGCCCGCGCACGCTGCTGTGAGGTGGCCGCGGGATTTGCCAAGACCTTTGAAGGAGAGCCGGAGGCCCTGTTCAGCGCCCCGGGCCGCACGGAGCTGGGCGGCAACCACACCGACCACCAGCACGGCCGGGTGCTGGCCGCCGCCGTGGACCTGGACATCCTGGCCGCCGTGACGCCCAACCAGAGCGGCATGATCCGGGTCCAGTCCCAGGGGTATCCCCTGATGGTGGTGGATCTGAGCGACCTTGCCCCCCACGCCGAGGAGGCGGGCACCTCCGCGGCGCTCATCCGGGGCGTGGCCGCCCGCATGAGCGCGCTGGGCTGCCCCCTGCAGAATGCGGGACTGGACGCGTATATGATCTCCAACGTGCCCGGCGGCAGCGGCCTTTCCTCCTCCGCCGCCTTTGAGGTGCTCATCGGCACCATCCTCAACGACCTCTTCTGGGGCGGCAAGTGCTCCGCCGTGGAGATCGCCCAGACGGGGCAGTACGCCGAGAACGTGTTCTTCGGCAAGCCCTGCGGCCTCATGGACCAGACCGCCTCCTCCGTGGGCGGCGTGGTGGCCATCGACTTTGCCGACACGGACCACCCGGTGGTGGAGCGCATGGACCTGGACCTGCACAAGGACGGCTACGCCCTTTGTATCCTGGACTCCGGCGCCGACCACGCGGACCTGACCGACGAGTACGCCGCCATCACCGGCGAGCTCAAGGCCGTGTGCGCCCAGTTCGGCAAGGACTATCTGCGCCAGGTGCCCCGGGAGGCGTTTCTCTCCCGCCTGAGCGAAGTGCGCGCCGCCGCCGGTGACCGGGCCGCCCTGCGGGCGTTCCACGTCTACGCGGAAAACGACCGGGCGGCCGCCGAGGCCCAGGCCCTGCGGGACGGGGACTTTGACCGCTTCCTGACCCTGGTGCGCGCTTCCGGCGCGTCCTCCGCCATGTACCTGCAAAACGTGGTGCCCACGGGCCAGACCCAGAAGCAGGAGCTGATGCTCACCATCGCCCTGGCAGAGTCGCTGCTTGGCGGCCGGGGCGCCGTCCGGGTCCACGGCGGCGGCTTCGGCGGCACGGCCCAGGCCTTCGTGCCCCTGGATCTTCTGGACATGTTCAAACAAGAGACTGAGGCCGTGCTGGGCGCGGGCAAGTGCCATGTGGTGACCATCCGCCCCGAGGGCGGCGCGCGCCTTGCGTAAGGAGGAAACGGATATGATCGATACTGCCATTGCCCAGCTGCTTGACTATGCCCAAAGCCGCAGCCTCATCGAGCCGAGCGACCGCACCTGGGCCGCCAACCGCATCCTGGACGCGCTGCATCTTTCCGGCTGGGAAGAACCCGAAACTGTGCCGGAGCGGCCCCTGGAGGAGATCCTGAAAGAACTGCTGGACTACGCCGTCTCCCAGGGCATTGTGGAGGACAACGTCACCGCCCGGGACCTTTTCGATACGGAGCTCATGGGCCGTCTCACCCCCCGGCCCTCCGCCGTCATCGCCGCGTTCCGGGAAAAGCTGTCCGTCTCCCCCGAGGCGGCCACGGACTGGTACTATCGCTTCAGCCGGGACACGGACTACATCCGCACCTACCGGGTGGCCCGGGACGTGAAGTGGGTCACGTCTACCCCCTACGGCGACCTGGACATCACCATCAACCTCTCCAAGCCGGAGAAGGACCCCCGCGCCATCGCCGCGGCCAAGTCCGCCCCCCAGAGCGGCTACCCCAAGTGCCAGCTGTGCCGGGAGAACGAGGGCTACGCCGGCCGCATGAACCACCCCGCCCGGCAGAACCACCGCATCATCCCCATCACCATCGACGGCAAGGACTGGTTCTTCCAGTACAGCCCCTATGTCTACTATAACGAGCACTGCATCGTCTTCAACGGCGAGCACGTGCCTATGAAGATCGACCGCTCCGCCTTCCGCAAGCTCCTGGACTTTGTCATCCAGTTCCCCCACTATTTCGTGGGCTCCAACGCGGACCTGCCCATCGTGGGCGGCTCTATTTTGAGCCACGACCACTTCCAGGGCGGCCGCTATACCTTCGCCATGGAGCGGGCGGAGGTGGAGGAGGCCGTGACCTTCCCCGGCTTTTCCGACGTGGAGGCGGGCATCGTCCGCTGGCCCATGTCCGTGCTGCGGCTGCGCAGCGCCGACGATGGGCGCCTGGTGGACCTGGCGGAGAAGATCCTTGCCGCCTGGCGGGGCTACTCCGACCCGGACGCCTTCATCTTTGCCCAGACGAACGGCGAGCCCCACAACACCATCACCCCCATCGCCCGCAAGCGCGGCGGCAAATACGAGCTGGACCTGGTGCTGCGCAACAACATCACCACCGAGGAGTTCCCCTTGGGCGTCTATCACCCCCACCCGGAGCTGCACCACATCAAAAAGGAGAACATCGGCCTCATCGAGGTCATGGGCCTTGCGGTGCTGCCTGCCCGGCTCAAGGGCGAGCTGCATGATCTTGCGAAGGTGCTGGTGGAGGGCGGCGACCTGCGGGCCGACGAGACCATCGCCAAGCACGCCGACTGGGCGGAGGAGCTGCAAAAGAAGTACACCTTCACGGCGGAGAACGTGGACGCCATCCTGCGGGATGAGGTGGGATGCGTGTTCGCCCGGGTGCTGGAGGACGCGGGCGTCTACAAGTGCACCCCGGAGGGACGCTTGGCCTTCCGGCGGTTTGTGGAGAGCGTCCGGTAAGAAACAACAAGGCCGCCCGGAGGCGGCGGAGAACATAAGGAGGATACGCATATGAAAACCATTCTTGTTGCCGGCGGTGCCGGCTATATCGGCAGCCACATGGTGGCGCTGCTGGTGGAGCGGGGCTTTGACGTGATCGTGGCGGACAACCTGCGCACCGGCCACTGGCAGGCGGTCAAGGGCGCCAAGAAGTTCTACGTGGGCGACCTGCGGGACGGCGCCTTCCTGGATACCGTGTTCGGCGAAAACCAGATCGACGGCGTCATCAACTTCGCCGCCTACTCCCTGGTGGGCGAGAGCGTCACCGATCCCCTCAAGTACTACGGCAACAATGTGGCCGGTTCCCAGTCCATGCTGACGGCCATGAAGAACCACGGCGTTGATAAGATCGTCTTCTCCTCCACCGCCGCCACCTACGGCGAGCCGGAGAAGCAGCCCATCGAGGAAACGGACCGCACCGAGCCCACCAACCCCTACGGCGCCACCAAGCTTGCCATCGAGGGCATGCTCAAGTGGTGCGACAAGGCCTACGGCATCCACTATGTGGCATTGCGCTATTTCAACGCCGCCGGTTCCAACCAGGATGTGGGCATCGGCGAGGACCACAGCCCTGAGAGCCACCTCATCCCCCTGGTCATGAAGACCGCCCTGGGCCAGAGAGACCACATCGGCATCTTCGGCGACGACTACCCCACTGCCGACGGCACCTGCATCCGGGACTACATCCACGTCCGCGATCTGGCGGAGGCCCACCTGCTGGCCCTGGAGCACCTGGAGAAGACCGGCGAGAGCGGCATCTTCAACCTGGGCAGCGGCGACGGCTACTCCGTCAAGGAGATCATCGACACCGCCCGGCGCATCACCGGTCGTGAGATCCCCGCCAAGGTGGAGCCCCGCCGGGCCGGCGACCCCTCCGTGCTCATCGCCTCCAACAAGAAGGCCGCCCAGGTGCTGGGCTGGAAGCCCCAGCGGGGCCTGGAGGAGATCATCGCCGATGCCTGGGCCTGGCACTCCAGCCACCCCAACGGCTACGAGGGCTGAGCCATGGCGGCGAGAACCCCTTTCGGCACCCTGGAGGGCCGTCCCATCTCGCTGGTGACGCTCACGGACGGGGCCATGTCCGTGGAGCTGCTGCCCTACGGCGCCGCCATCCGCTCCATCCGCGTCCCCGACCGGGACGGGAAGATCGTGGACGTGTGCCTGGGCTATGACACGGCGGACGAGTATGCCCGGCACGACGCCTGCCTGGGCGGCACCATCGGCCGGTGCGCCAACCGCATCGGCGGCGCGGAATTTACCATCGACGGCGTCACCTACCCCCTCACCGCCAACGAGGGCAAAAATCAGCTCCACGGGGGCCTGTTGGGCTTCCACAAAAAGTGGTGGTCGGACACCATTGAGGGCAACCGCGCCGTGTTCACCCTGGACTCCCCCGATGGAGAGGAGGGCTACCCCGGCAACCTCCATGTGGAAGTGACCTATACCCTCTCCGGCGGCGTGCTGACGGTGGACTTTTCCGCCCGCAGCGACCGCGACACGGTGGTGAACCTGACCAACCACGCCTATTTCAACCTGGCGGGCCATGATGCCGGGCCGGTGGATGACCACCGCCTTACCGTGCGGGCGGACGCCTACACCCCCGCCGGCAGCGACAACGTGCCCACCGGCGTCATCGCTCCGGTGGAGGGCACGCCCCTGGACCTGCGCCACGGCGCCTGGGTGGGCGAGACGGCGGACGATCCCTTCTTTGCCGCCACCCGGGGCTTTGACCATAACCTGGTGCTCACCGGCGGCGGTGAGGCGGCGGAGCTGTGGTGTCCCCGCACGGGCATCGGCATGGCCCTTTCCACCACGCTGCCGGGCGTGCAGGTGTACTCCGCCGGATTTTTGACGGAGCGGAGCGGCAAGGGCGGCGCCGTCTACGGCCAGCGCCACGCCGTGTGCCTGGAGCCCCAGTTCTTCCCCGACGCGGTGCACCATAAAAACTTCCCCTCCCCCGTCCTGCGGGCGGGACAGGAATACCATCAGACCATCTCCTACCGGTTCTTTACCAAGGGATAAGAAAGCGCCCCCGGACGAAAGTCCGGGGGCGTTTTTTCGCTGTGAGCATGTCTCAGGCCAGCAGGGCCGTCAGCTGTTCCAGAGCGGCGGGGGAGGCGGCGTAGTCCTTGATGGAGGGCTGCAAATAAGGCTCCAGTCCCCGCTCCGCGGCGGCATCGGACAGCAGGGTCTCTGTGTCGGCACAGCTTAGGGAGAAGGACTGGGATTCCCCTTGGGCGTCGGGATAGGTCCAGGTGACCGTATCCAGATTTTCCACCAGGGCCAGCAGCAGGCACGCAAACCGCTGCTGCGTGTCCCCCGCCATGGGCGATTCCAGATTCACGGTGAGGCCGTAGGGCGGCGCGGCGGTCTCCAGGGAGAAGGTGTAGGGGCCCATGGGGCCAAACCAGAGGTCCAGCTCCTCCAAAGCCGCGCCCACGGCGCTGGCATTGCCCACATAGGGGGTCTTTTTCCCGTAGAGGGCCAGGGTGCTCTCCCGGATCTCCATGCCGTCCTGCCACACCAGGCGGCCGCATACCCACACCTCCCGGGTGCCGTCCAGGGGGACGGCTAGGCTGTAATTGTCCTCCGGGTGCAGCGGCGAGGTGCGCACCTCCCGGGCGGAGAAGGACACCACGCCGTCTTCCGACGTCTGCTCCCAGCCGTAGAAGCTGTGGGAGGCGTACAGGCAGTACCCGGATACGAACAGCGTGTTTTGTTCCTGCCGGACAGTGGGGTTGCTCACGTGGGCGGCCTGGCCCGGCGTGCCGATCACATAGATCTTCACCGCCGCGGCGGCGGCGATGGCCGCCACCGTCAGCGCCACCGCCAGCGCCACCCGGCGCCGGCCCCGGCGGCGCACGGTTTTGAGGTAATCCACCTCTTTGTCGGTTTCTTCCTGCTCCGCCGCCTCCGGCGCGGCCATGGCGGCAAGATGCGCCGTGCATTCCGGGCAATGGGCCAGATGCCGCTCCACCGCCTCGTTGGTCTCCGGGGCGGTGAGGCCTTCGGCGTAGGCGGGCAGCAGGTCCCGCACCACGGCACAGCTGAGATCATTTTTCATAGCCGTCCCCTCCTTCTTTCACTCGTTCCTTGCCCCGGTAAAAGGTCACCCGGGCCCAGGTCTCCGTTTTTCCCAGCACGTCGCCGATCTCCCGGAAGGATAGCCCGCCGAAGGAGCGCAGATACACCACTTCCCGGTAGGGCTCCGGCAGTCCGTGGACCCGGCGCAGCAATTCCACCCGGCCCGTCTGGGCCAGCACCTCCGCCTCCGCCGAGGGCGCCGGGGGCACCAGGTCCTCTCCCCCGTCCTCCGGCAGGGGGCTCTCCCGCTTTTTCCGCCGCAGGTGCTGGTACCAAAGGTGCTTTGCGATCTGGCACAGCCAGGTGGAGAGCTTACAGTCTCCGTTATAGCGGTCGATGGAGCACACGGCCCGGTAAAAGGTCTCCTGGGTCAGCTCCTCGGCAAGGTCGGCGTCGCCGCACTGGGAGAGGAGAAAGCGGTAGACGGTCCGGGCGTGATTGGCGTAGGCTTCGTGCAGATCGGGTTCCATGTCTCTCCCCTCCTTTCGCCTCTTATATCCGCCGACGGGGCGGTTCGTTACAGTACGGGAGAAAAAATTTTGACGGGCCGGGGGCCCGTCAAATGCTTATGCCAGGGTGTCGGTGGTGAACATGTCCTCAAAGGAGCGGATGTAGTAATCGCTGAGGGCGCGGATCTTGTCCTGCTCGGCCTCGGCGTAGGGGTCGTACACGCCGCATACCCGGAAGCCCGCCGCCTTGGCGGTCTCGATGGCGTGGAGGGCGTCCTCGAAGATCACGGTGTCCCGCTTGTTGGACTGGAGGCGCCGCATGGCCCGCTCGTAGATCTCGGGGCTGTCCTTCCCTGCGCCCACCTCCTGGCAGGTGATCATGCCCCGGAAGTAGCCGTCGATGCCCGCGTGACGCAGAGCCGCCTGGGCCAGGTGGCGGTCCGTGGCGGTGGCCACATACATCCAAACGCCCTCCATCTTCAAAAGGGAGAGGAATTTGGCCACGCCGGGCTTGGCCTGGACCTCCTCCTTGTAGAATTTCTCCACCCGGCCCTCGATGAGGGAGACGATCTCCTCCACGCTCTGGGGCAGGGCGTAGCGCTCCTTGCAGTAGGCGGCGCCCTGGCGCAGTGTCAGCACCTTCAGCTTTTCCGAAAGATCCTCCTCCGGCGTGATGCCGATGTCGCGGAGCATGCCCGGTCCCAGGTCGTCCCAGATGAACATGGAGTCCAGCAGCGTGCCGTCCATGTCAAAAATGGCGCTTTGCAGTCTCATGGAATTTGCCTCGCTTTTCAAACATTTGCAACTATTGTAGCACCGTGGTAGGATAAAATACAATGAAAATCCAAAAAAGGAGGAAAAAACCATGCGGCTTTTTGCGGCGGTGCGGCCGGAGGGATTGAGCCGGGAGGTGCTGGAGCAGGCCCTTGGGGCGCTGCGCCGCCAGGGACGGGGCACGTTCTCCCACCCGGCCGACCTGCACCTGACGCTGGCGTTCCTGGGGGAGACGGAACGGGTGGACGCAGCTTGCTCGGCGCTGGAGACCCTTGCCCTCAGCGGACGCTTTTCCCTGACGGCGGAGGGCCTGGGCCGCTTTGGCGACACCTGGTGGGCGGGCACGGCTCCCTGCCCGGCGCTGGAGACCCTGGCCGCCTCCGCCCGCCGCGCCCTGGAGGAGGCGGGCTTTTCCCTGGAAAAGCGGCCCTTCGTCCCCCACATCACCCTGGCCCGGCACTACCGGCCCCGGAACACGGCGGCGGTGACGGTGCCGCCCGTGACATGGGAGGTGGGGAAGATCGAGCTGCTGGCCTCCTGTCCCGCTTCCCCGGGCAGTCCCCGGTATAGGTGCATCCATTCCGTCCGGCTGTGAAAAAGGACGCCCCCTGCGGGGCGTCCTTTTTTCACAGCCAATATTATGCGTCGAAGCCGGGTGCTTCAGCAGAGCTTGGCACCGGCGGGGAAACAAGCGAAGCGCCGCCGGGGGCGGATGAAGCGAGCTTGTTTCGAGGAAGCGGCCCGATTGGCCGCCGCATGGGCGGCGGCCAATTGGCATGCCGCGACGGTGGGGATTGCAGGGTCGAAGCGGAGTGCTTCAGCAGAGCTTGGCACCGGCAGGGATGCTGTCATCCACCATGATGAGGTGGAGCTTCTCCTCGCCGTTTTCCTTGTGGACGGCGGAGATGAGCATGCCGTTGGACTCCAGGCCCATCATCTTGCGGGGGGGCAGGTTCACGATGGCCACCAGCGTCTTGCCCACCAGCTGCTCGGGCTCATAGTACTTGTGGACGCCGGAGAGGATCTGCCGGTCGGTGCCGGTGCCGTCGTCCAGGGTGAATTTCAGGAGCTTGTCGCTCTTTTTCACCGCCTCGCAGGCCTTGACCTTCACGGCCCGGAAGTCGTTTTTGCAGAAGGTGTCGAAGTCCACCTTATCCGTCAGCTGGGGCTCCACCTCGATGGTGCTGCCGGCAGCAGCCTTGCGGGCTGCGGCCTCCAGGGCCTCCAGCTCCTCCAGGGCCTTGTCCATGTCGATACGGGGGAACAGGTTCTCGCCCTTGGTGACCGTGGCGCTCTCGCTGAGGCTGCCCCATGCGGCGGCGGACTCCCAGGTGCGCACGTCCTCGCCCGCGCCGATCTGGCCGAAGAGCTTTTCGCAGCTTTCGGGCATGAAGGGGCTCAGGAGGATGCCGCAGATGCGGGCGGTCTCCAGCAGGTTGTAGAGCACGTGGGCCAGGCGGGCACCGTTTGCCTCCATGTCCTTGGCCAGCACCCAGGGGGCGCACTCGTCGATATACTTGTTGGCCCGCTGGATGACCTTGAAGATCTCGTCCAGGGCCTTGTGGGGCGCGAAGGATTCCATCTGCTCTTCATAGGCGCTGCGCAGGGCCTTGGCCATGGAGACGAGCTCCGTGTCGAAGGCTTCGGGGGCGTCCCAGGTGCGGCAGCCGGCGGGCAGCTTGCCGCCGAAGTACTTGCCCACCATGGCGGTGGTGCGGGAGACCAGGTTGCCCAGGTCGTTGGCAAGGTCGGTGTTGATGGTCTGGATCAGCAGCTCATTGGAGAAGTTGCCGTCGGAGCCGAAGGGGAACGTGCGCATGAGGAAGAAGCGCAGGGCGTCCACGCCGAACTTCTCCGCCAGGATATAGGGGTCCACCACGTTGCCCTTGGACTTGGACATCTTGCCGCCGTCCAGCAGCAGCCAGCCGTGGCCGAAGACGTGCTTGGGCAGGGGCTCACCCACGCTCATGAGCATGGCGGGCCAGATGATGGAGTGGAACCGGACGATCTCCTTGCCCACGATGTGCACGTCGGCGGGCCAGTAGTGCTCGTAGTCGTGGTAGCGGTCGTTCTGATAGCCCATGGCGGTGGCGTAGTTGAAGAGGGCGTCCACCCACACGTACACCACATGGCCCGGGTCGAAGTCCACAGGCACGCCCCAGGAGAAGCTGGTGCGGGAGACGCACAGGTCCTCCAGGCCGGGGTCGATGAAGTTTTTCACCATCTCATGGACGCGGCTGCGGGGCTGGAGGAAGTCGGTGTTTTCCAGCAGGTCCCGGATGCGGTCGGCGTACTTGCTCAGACGGAAGAAGTAGGCCTCCTCCTCGGCGTCCTGCACCTCCCGGCCGCAGTCGGGGCACTTGCCGTCCACCAGCTGGCTCTCGGTCCAGA
>CAUWEK010000188.1:0-19473 GCA_963557435.1 uncultured Dysosmobacter sp. | reverse complement strand
CGTGGAAGAGGATGCCAACAAGCGCAACAAGAACGACTTCGTCCTCTGGTTCACCCAGTCCAAGTTTGAGGACCAGGCTCTCAAGTGGGACTCTCCCTGGGGCGTGGGCTATCCCGGCTGGCACATCGAGTGCTCCGGCATCTCCCTCAAGCACAACGGCGAGTATCTGGACCTCCACTGCGGCGGCGTGGACAACGCCTTCCCCCACCACACCAATGAGATCGCTCAGTCCGAGAGCTATTTGGGCCACCCCTGGTGCCCCCAGTGGTTCCATGTCCACCACCTGAACACCGCCACCGGCAAGATGAGCAAGTCCAAGGGCGAGTTCCTCACCGTTTCCCTGCTGGAGGAGAAGGGCTACGATCCTCTGGTGTACCGCCTCTTCTGCCTCCAGTCTCACTACCGCAAGGCCCTGGTGTTCACCTGGGAGAACCTGGACAACGCCAAGACCGCCTACGATAAGCTCATCTCCCGCATCGCTGCGCTGAAAGAGGGCGGCGAGGTAGACGAGGCCGCGGCGGCGGAGCTGCGGAATAAATTCAAGGCGGCGCTGGACAACGACCTGAACACCTCTCTGGCTGTGACGGCCCTCTACGACGTGCTCAAGGCCAAGACCAATGACGCTACCAAGCTGGCTCTGCTGGGCGAGTTCGACCAGGTGCTGAGCCTGAGCCTCCTGGAGCGGGCTGCGGAAAAGCGGAAGGAGATGGCCAAGACCGCCGCCACTGCCACCGCCGGCGGCTACACCGTCACCGGTGAGGGTGACCCGGAGGTGGACGCCAAGGTCCTGGCCCGGGCGGAGGCCAAGAAGGCCAAGAACTTTGCCGAGGCCGACCGCATCCGTGACGAGCTCAAGGCACAGGGCATCGAGATCACCGACGTGCCCGGCGGCGCCGTCTGGAAGCGCATCTGAAAGATCAAAGGAAAAGCGGAGCGGCTGGGCCGCTCCGCTTTTTTGCACCGGTCGCTATTGACACAAATAGGGAAAACGGGTACTATAAACGTCGAAGCGACCAATATACTGTGTGATTTTAGAGAAGGGCGGCGCCTTGTATGGAACTGAACCGGGCGGTAGGGGAGAACATCAAACGCATCCGCAAAAGTAAAAAGCTCAGCATGGAGCGCACGGCGGCCATCGCGGGGGTATCCCGCAGCATGCTGGGCCAGATCGAGCGGGGAGAGGCCAACCCCTCCGTGGCGGTGGTAGGCAAACTGGCCCTGGCGCTGAAGGTACCGGCCCAGGTGCTGCTGGAAAACGATGCCTTCGAGCCGCTGGAGCTGGTGCGGGAACTGGACACCAAGCCCGCCCGCCTGGACGGCGGCAAGGCGGTGCTGCGGCCCTCCTTTCCCTATGACGAGGTGACCCGGCAGGAGAATTTCTTCCTGGATCTGTATATCAGCGCCCGGTACGCCCCGGAGCCGTCTGTACCCGGGTGTATCTGTCACGCCACGGTCCTGTCCGGCTCCGTGAAGCTGACAGCCCAGGACGAGGACTTCCAGCTTTTGGAGCGGGATGCCCTGCGCTTTGCGGCGGACCGGCCCTATCGGTTTGAGAACATGACCAATTCCACGGCCCGGCTGCTTTTGAGCTACCGGTATTTGAAATAAGGAGGAGTTCTATGCGTATCCGAACCGCCGTGCAGGCGGATCTCAAAGCCCTGGCGGCGGTGGAGGCCCTCTGCTTCCCCCCGGCGGAGGCAGCCGGGGAGGATACCCTGGCGGGCCGTTTGGCCGTATATCCCAATCACTTCTGGCTGCTGGAGGACGAGGGGACTCTGGTGAGCTATGTCAATGGTATGGTGACGGACGAACCGGTGCTGCGGGATGAGATGTACCATGACCCGCACCTGCACAACGAGCAGGGCGCCTGGCAGATGATCTTCGGCGTCAACACCATCCCCGCCTACCGGCGCCGGGGGTGCGCGGGAACGCTTTTGGAGCGGGTGAGCGCCGACGCCCGTGCCCAGGGCCGCCGGGGCTGCGTGCTCACCTGCAAAGAAAAGCTGATCCATTACTATGAGTCTTTCGGCTACCGCTGTGAGGGAGTGTCCGGTTCCACCCACGGCGGCGCGGTCTGGTATGCCATGCGGCTGACCTTTTAACAGGGAATGTGGAAAACGTCCCGGGATGCATCGCATCCCGGGACGTTTTTTCACAGGTAAAACCGCTCAGTGCAGGTGAGGACGGACCCGCCGGCTCACCACTACCGCCAGGGCCAATTTGCAAAGGTCCGGCAGCACATAGGGCACCACGCACATGCCCAGGGCAGCCCCCAGGCTCATGGGGCCGGTGGTGCGGATGTAAAGCAGCAAAAACCAGGCGGTGCCGAAGGCGTAGCAGGCGGCAAGTCCCAAGATCCCTCCAAGGAACACGGCCCAGAGAGACTCTCCCAGAAATGCGGTCACCAGCCAATAGACCACGGCGCAGACGAAAAAGCCCAGAATGTAGCCTCCGGTGGTACCCAGCAGCGTACCGGGCCCGCTGCGAAAGCCCGCAAAGACCGGCAGTCCCACCAGTCCCAGCAGCAGGTAGACCCCCACCGCGTAAGTGCCCCGGCGGCCGCCCAGCGTGATCACGGCGGCAAAGATGGCGAAGGTTTGCAGGGTGAAGGGGACCAGGGGTGCCGGCATGGGCACGGAGATCCAGGCGCAGATGGCCATGAGCGCGGCGAACAGACCCAAATAGGCAAGGTCCACCGTCCGCAGACGATTGGCAGACTTCAAAATGATTCCCTCCTGTGGTTTGATAGGTCGATCATACGTCAGGACACGCCAATTGTCAACCTAAATTTTTAAAATGGTTAACAATAGAGCAAAACGAAGCCGCGGGGCAAGGGCCCCGCGGCGTTTACACGGCGGTATGGCTGCAAACTTCCCGGATCTTGGCCTGGATGGATTTGAGGTCGGAAAAGGTCTCCGGCCGCTTAGAAAGGTCCCGCAGCAGGGCGGAGGGGTGATAAATGGCGGTCATATGGACGCCCCGGCGCTCAAACCACTGGCCATGCTCGGCGGTGATACGGAAGTCCTCCTTGATGATGGCCTTGGCGGCGATGCGGCCCAGGCACACGATCATTTTTGGCCGCAGCAGGGCGGTCTGCCGCCGGAGAAAGCCTATGCAGGCGTCCTGTTCCACGTTCAGCGGGTCCCGGTTTCCTGGCGGACGACACTTGACGATGTTGGCCACATACACCTTGGTGCGGTCCAGGCCGATGATCTCCAGCATATCGTCCAGCAGCTGGCCGGCCGGGCCCACAAAGGGAACGCCCTGCTCGTCCTCCCGCTGGCCCGGCCCTTCGCCCACCAACAGGATCTCCGCGTCCCTGGCGCCGTCGCCGAAGACCACGTGCTGCCGCTTTTCACAAAGGGCGCAGCCGCTGCAGCGCAGGCATTCGGCCTCCAGGGCCTCCCAAGAATCCGCCATATGACCACCTCCCGTTTTTTAAACAGTATAGCATAGATGCCTCCGCCGCGCAATGCGGCATAACCTGCCGTGCCGCGGGGCAGACTGAGGGGCAGGGAGGAGTGGATGCATGGTATTTCTGCGGTTTTTGGTATACAGCTTCCTGGGCTTTTGGCTGGAGACGGCCTATGCCGCGCTGACCGGAGGTCGGGGAGAGAGCCGCCGGTGCTGCTGGCTGCTGCCGCTGTGCCCGGTCTACGGCTTGGGGGTTCTGGCGGTGCTGGCCCTGCCCGGCGCTGTGCGGGAGAATTTTTTTGCCCTGGCGCTGTGGGGCGGCGCCGCGGCCACGGCGGTGGAGTTCGCGGTGCACTGGGCCTATGAGGCGTGGCTGGGCGTGCGCTTTTGGGACTACGGGACCCAGCGGTGGAACCTGGGGGGCCGGGTGTGCCTGCGGTTTTCCCTGGCCTGGGGCGCACTGCTGGCCCTGCTGCTGCCCTGGCTGGAGGCGGTGCTGACGCCGCTTCTGGAGGCCGTGCCGCCGCAGGTCACCTTTGCCCTGGTGCTGGCGGTGACGGCGGACGGCGTGTGCACGGTGCGGCTGCTGCGCCGAACCGGGGATATCTCCCTTTTGCGCTCAGGCCTCCTGGGACGGCAGACGGTGGCGCAGCCAGCACAGCAGATCCCGGTACACGATGTCCCGGTCATCCTCGTTGAGGATCTCGTGGCGCATGCCGGGGTAGAGCTTGAGGGTGATGGAGTGGACGCCCGCCCGGCGGAAGGCGTGGGCGGCCCGGCGCACGCCCTTGCCGTTTTCGCCCACGGGGTCCTCGGCGCCGGAGAGGAACAGCACGGGTACGTTGGGGTCCATGCGCCGCAGGTTGGCGGGGCAGGTCATAAACCAAATGCCCCAGAGCATCTCCCGGAACAATCCGGTGGTGGGGTCTCCGTTGCACAGAGGGTCGGCAAGGTACGCGTCCACGTTGGCGGTGGAGGCGGAGATCCAATCGGCACTGGTACGGTTGGGGGCAAAGGGGCGGTTGTACGCGCCGAAGGCCAGACGGGTGACCAGGGGGCTGGGGTTGGTTGAGCCCACCCGGCGCTCTTCCCGGGCGGCCAGGGTACGGCCGGCAGCCTGCATGCTGCGGGTCATGTGGCCGGTGCCGATCAGCACGGCGCCGTCCACCTGGCCGGGACAGCGGATCAGGTCCGCCCGGGCCAGGAAGGAGCCCATGGAGTGGCCCAGAAGGATATAGGGGATGCCGGGGAAGCGGGCGCGGATATGTTCCCGGCACACCCGCAGATCCTCCGCCGCCCACACCCAGCTGCCCCGGGGGCCGAAGTACAGCCGGGGCGCGCCGGGCAGAATGGAGGCCCCGTGCCCCAGGTGATCGTGGCCCGCCACGGCGAAGCCGTGCTCCGTCAGGAAGCGGGCCAGAGGCTCATAGCGGCCGATGTGCTCCGCCACGCCGTGGCTCAGCTGCACCACGCCCACCGGAGCCGTCTCCGGTTCCCACACCACCGCGTGGATGGGAGTTTTGCCGTCGGCGGAGAGAAAGGTAAATTCGCTGCGCACCATGGAATTACGCACCTCCATATGGTATAATTTCTTTATCAGCATCATAGCACAGCCGTCCGGGAAAAGCCAGATGAAACCGGTCGCTTCGGGGCGGACGGCGTTGGACCGAAGCGGGGAAGGAGCACGTTCCATGGAAACTTACGTGATGGCGCTGGATCAGGGCACCACCAGCTCCCGTGCCATTTTGTTCAACCGCGCCGGCGGCATCGTCTCCCGGGCCCAGCGGCCCTTCCGGCAGATCTATCCCCAGCCCGGCTGGGTGGAGCACGACCCCATGGAGATCTGGGCCACCGAGCGCCAGTCCATGGCCGAGGCGGTGGACGCCGCCCACATCGACCCCAAGCGCATCGCCGCCATCGGCATCACCAACCAGCGGGAGACCACGGTGATGTGGGACGCCCGGACGGGGGAACCGGTGTATAACGCCATCGTGTGGCAGTGCCGCCGGACAGCGCCCATCTGCGACCACCTCCGCGCCGACGGGCTGGAGGAGACAGTGACGGAAAAGACGGGGCTGCTGCTGGACGCCTACTTCTCCGGCACGAAGATCCGCTGGCTTTTGGACACGGTGCCGGGCCTGCGGCGCCGGGCGGAGAGCGGAGAGCTTCGCTGCGGCACGGTGGACAGCTGGCTCATCTGGAACCTGACGGGCGGCAAGGTCCATGTGACGGACTATTCCAACGCCTCCCGCACCATGCTCTTCAATATCCATACCCTCACCTGGGACGCCGATCTCTGCCGCGCCCTGGACATCCCCCTGAGCCTGCTGCCCCAGCCGGTGCCCAACTGCCAGGAATTTGGCCGTGTGGCGGCGGGCATCCCGGGGCTGGAGGCCCTGGCCGGCATCCCCATCTGCGGCAGCGCCGGAGACCAGCCGGCGGCGCTGTTCGGACAGGCGTGCTTTGCCCCCGGCCAGGCGAAAAATACATACGGCACCGGGTGCTTCACCCTCATGAATGTGGGGCATGTGCCGGTGCGGTCCAAAAACGGGCTGGTCACCTCTGTGGGCTGGTCTTGGAAGGGGGAGACCACCTATGCCCTGGAGGGGAGTGTATTCAATGCCGGCAGCGCCATCCAGTGGCTGCGGGACGAGCTGGGGCTCATCCAAAGCGCGCCGGAGTGCGACCGGCTGGCCGAGAGCGTGCCGAATAGCGGCGGCGTGGTGGTGGTGCCCGCCTTCACGGGCCTCGGCGCCCCCTACTGGGACATGTACGCCCGGGGCACCATCGTAGGCATCACCCGTGGCACCACCCGTGCCCATATTGCCCGGGCCGTGCTGGAGTCCATCGCCTTCCAGGTGACGGATCTGGTGCGGGCCATGGACGAGGACGCGCCCTGCCCCATCACGGTGCTGCGGGTGGACGGCGGCGCCTCCGTCAGCGACATCATGATGCAGATCCAGGCGGACCTGCTGGGCATCGGCGTGGACCGGCCGGACCAGGTGGAGACCACCGCCTTCGGCGCGGCGGCCATGGCGGGCCTTTCCGCCGGGGTCTGGAGCGGCATGGAGGAACTGGAGGGACTGCGCCGCAGCCAGTGCGTGTTCCGCCCCCTGCGGGACGAGGCGGCCTGCGCGGTGGACTACGCCCGCTGGCGCCGGGCAGTGGACCGGTCCCGGAAGTGGATTGAAAACGAACTGTAAACTTCCGGGAATTTTGTTGCGTTTCCCGCGCATCTGGGGTATACTGACCACAAAGCAGGCAGATTCCCAATCAAACATGGATGGTATTTACGGAAGGGAGTTTTAGTATGGCATTTTTCGATGAATTTACCAAGAAGGCGAAGGACGTTGCCTACCTGGCCGCCGACAAGGCCAAGGACGCCGCGGAGCTGACGAAGATCAGCGTTGCCATCGCCGGCGAACAAAAGGAGATCGACAAGAATTACCGCACCATCGGCGAGTGGTTCGTCAGCGAGTACGAGGGCGAGATCCCCGACGCTGTGCGCCAGCTGGTGGAGGCGGTGAACGCCAGCAAGGCCAAGATCGCCGAGCTGGAGGCCAGCAAGCCCGCCAAGGACGAGGCCGCCTGCGAGGAGGCGCCTGCCCAGGGCAAGAAGTGCCCCATCTGCGGCGCGGAGTCCGACAGCAAGTTCTGTCCCCAGTGCGGCGCGCCCATGGACTAAAGTAACCAGGAAAAGGACCGGCTCTTATGAGCCGGTCCTTTTTTTGGAAAAATGTTGCAAACCGGCGGGGGCTGTGCTATGTTGTTAGGCGGACTTTACGGACAGCGGGAGAGAGATTATGGGAAAAAGAGCCTGGAATTTTTTCAAAAGTGAGACGGTTTTGTGCGTGGCGGCGCTGTGCGCCGTCATTACCATGTTCCTGGTACCGCCGGATGGCGCGTATCTGGGATATGTCGATGTAAGGGTGCTGTGCTTGCTGCTGTGCCTGATGGCGGTGGTGGCGGGCTTCCAGTCCTGCGGTGTTTTCGAGGTGCTCTCCCAGCGGCTTTTGAGCCGATTCGGCGGACGCGGCCTGGGCGTGGCGCTGGTGCTGCTGCCCTTCTTCACCTCGATGGCGGTCACCAACGATGTGGCGCTCATCACCTTCGTGCCGTTCACGCTGCTGGTGCTGGAGGAGCTGGGCTGTGAAAACCGGGCCGTGGGCGTACTGGTGCTGCAGACCATGGCGGCAAACCTTGGCAGCATGGCAACGCCCGTGGGCAATCCCCAGAACCTCTATCTCTACGCCGCCTATGATATGACCGCCGGAGACTTCTTCTCCGTGATGCTGCCCCTGACGGCCCTGAGCTTTCTGGGACTGACGGCCGCGGCCGCATTCGTGCTCCCCCGGGACCTGGCACGGCCCCATCTGGAGCCCCGGCGGCTGCAAAACCCCAAAAAGCTCACCACGTATGTGGTGCTGTTTGCACTGTGCCTTCTGACGGTGTTCCGCCTGCTGCCCTACGGTATCTTGACTGTGGTGGTGCTGGGGGCGTTGGCGGCGGTGGAGCCGAAGCTCCTCAAAAAGCTGGACATCGGCCTTTTGGCCACCTTCGTGTGCTTTTTCGTGGTGTCCGGCAACCTGGGACGGATGGACACGGTGCGCACCGTGCTGGAGTCTTTGCTCCAGCGCAGCACCATGGGTACGGCGGCCCTTGCAAGCCAGGTCATCAGCAATGTACCGGCAGCGGTGCTGCTCTCTGCTTTTACCCAGGACGGAGCGGGGCTTCTGCGGGGCACCAACATCGGCGGACTGGGCACGCCGGTGGCATCTCTTGCCAGTCTTATCACCCTGAAATACTACTTCAAGTGGCCTTACGCCCGGCGGGGACGGTATCTGGCGGTGTTCCTGGGAGCAAACTTCCTGGGACTTATCGTGCTGTTGGCAGCGGCGTCCATCCTGGCATAAACAGCAAAGCGCGCCATGGAAACAAGCGTTTCCATGGCGCGTTTTTTTACGGCAGCAAGGCCCGGCGGGCCCGGTAGTCGGGGAGGAACCCCTCCAACAGGGCATAGAACCGGGGTCCGTGGTTCTTTTCTTTGATGTGGCACAGCTCGTGGACCACCACCGCCTCCACCGCCTGGGGCGGAAAGTCCGCGAGAAAACAGGAAAAGCAAAGGCTGTTTTTGCCGCTGCAGCTTCCGTAGCGGGTGCGGGCGGCGGTGATCTTCACGCCGGTGGGCACCAGTCCGGTGCGGCGGCTCCAAAGCTCCACCAGGGGGATGATTTGCTCCTTGGCCCGGACTTTCAGGGCGGCCAGCTCCTCGGCCGTGGGCTCCGGACGGGGCGGACGCTGCCGCTGGCGCTCCAACTGCCGGGCGATCCAGCCGGACTTTTCCCGGACAAACCGGCGGATGGCGGATTCTGCCAGAAACCGCGGGGCCCGCACCACCACCCGGCCCTCCCGGGTCACCTGAAGGGAGAGGGTCTTGCGGTCGGAGCGGATCAGCTCATAGGGTGGCAGACCGCCGGAGGCGGCGGTCTCCGGGGAGGTCGGTGTGCTCACAGGGCCGCCATGGCCTCGTTCACGGAGTCCTCGCAGGAGCGCATGGCCAGGATGGTTTTCTCCAGCAGCTCGTCCAGGGTCCAGCCCAGGCGCTCGGCGCCCTCCCGGATCACGTCCCGGGAGCAGCCGGCGGCGAACTTCTTGTCCTTGAATTTCTTCTTGAGGGAGCTGAGCTCCATGTCCTGGCAGCTCTTGCTGGGCCGCATGCGGGCGGCGGCGCCGATAAGGCCCGTCAGCTCGTCGGCGGCGAAGAGCACCTTCTCCATTTCGGCGGTGGGCTCCACGTCGGAGCAAAGTCCGTAGCCGTGGCTGCACACCGCGTGGATCAATTCGTCGCCGCATCCGATCTCAGCGAGCAGCTCCGGCGCCTTTTTGCAGTGCTCATCCGGCCAGCGTTCAAAGTCCACGTCGTGGAGCAGGCCCACGGTGGCCCAGAAGTCCGCCTCGTCGGCGTGACCAAGCTCGGCGGCGTACCAGCGCATGACGCCCTCCACGGTCAGGGCGTGCTGGATGTGGAAGGGCTCGGCGTTGTACTTTTTCAAAAGCGCCAGGGCGGAAGAACGGTCGGGACATGCTTTCATGATAGTCGCTCCTTTGTAAGATTGATAGCGGATATCCGCTTACAGCTCCCTGGGATCGGGATCGCCGTCCAGGGTGACGAAGTAGTCATAATAGGGAAGCAGGAAGGAAAAGCCCTGCTTCAGATGCTCCACGATGTCCCGGCAGAACAGCTCGTCCGTAAGCTTGTCCTGGTGAGTGATGGCAAAGGACTTGGCCTGATACCAGGGAGCCAGCACCGGGCGGGACGGGGTGGAGCGGGGGCGCTTATAGTTTTCCGCCTCCAGGGAAAACTCCGTTTGGCGCTCCAAGTCACGGGTCAGCCGCTCCATGGGCTTGGGATCACGGTCCATGCGGGCGCGGAGCTTGGCCATGGTGAGGGGCCGCGCCATATAGTACCCCAGGCCGTAGCTCCAGCCGTCGGGAGTCAGCTCGAACCAGAAGGTGGGCCGGGCGGTCCACTGCTCGGAGGGCTGCTCCACGCAAAGCCACAGGTGGTCTTTATAGGGTCCGCGGCCGTGGAGCCGCCGGGCGTCCCGGTAAATGCGGGTCACCTTGCGGATGAGCCCCAGATCCGGCCGCTGGTCGGCGAGAAAGTCATAAAGCTCGTCGGCCAGGGCGCACATGGGGTGGTAGAACTGGGTAAGATAGGTCTGCTTGTGGGCTTCAAACCAAGTGCGCTCATTGTTGAAGCGGATGCCCCACATGAAGTCCACGGTCTCGTCGGTAAATCCGGTAAACATGTATGCCTCCTGAGCCAAAATCGCCGCGGCGCGGCAAGAAAGCCGGGGCGGGCAAAGTGCCCGCCCCGCTTGATGGTGAAAAACTCAATCCTCCGCCTGGGCGGCCGCCACGATGAGCTTGACGCAAAGGTCATAGCCCAGGGTGCCGCTGTCCAGCGTCAGGTCATAGTTGTGGCTGTCGCCCCACTTTTTGCCGGTGTAGCGGGTGTAATAGGTATGGCGGCTGGCGTCCTTCTTGGCCATGAGCTTTTGGATCTCGGTGGCGTTGGTGCTGCCGATCAGCTCGCTGACCCGGACGGCCCGGTGCACATCGTCGGCGTGAATGAACACGTTGACGCTGTCGATGCCGGCCTCCCGCAGGAATTCGTCGGCGCAGCGGCCCAGGATCACGCAGGGACCCTCCTGGGCGAAGCGGAGGATCACGGCCTTCTGCACGTCGTGGATGGCCTCCTGGGAGTCGCGGTAATAGGCGCTGGAGATGGAGCAAAGGCTCCGGAAAAACGAGTCAGCCCGGGAGCTGTCCTCCTCTTCCGTCTCCACCAGCTCCGTGTCAAAGCCGCTGGCCTTCACGGACTCCCGGAGAATGTCCTTGTCGTAAAAGGGGATGCCCAGCTGCTGGGCCACCTGCTTGCCGATGGAGTGGCCGCCGGCACCGTATTCCCGGCTGATGGTGATGATCTTCTTCATCGTGATGCGCCTCCGTTTCACCGCTGTCTGGAGCGGTCATCTTTGGCCCATCATACCATATCCCAAGCCCCGACGCAATGAAAATCTCAGCATCCCAGGCTCCGCTCCAGCAGGGTGGTCAGGACCTCGGCGCTTTGGTATTCCCGCTGGCTCAGCTCACTGAACAGCCGGGAAAGGCACGGGTCAGTAGTGCCGTCAGCGGCCCGGGCGTAGTTGAACGCGGTGCAGGCGGCCAGATGGTACTGCTCCCGCAGCGCGGCGCACCAGCCGCCCTGCCGGGGGCAGGGGCGGCATATGGACGGATGGTAGCAGGTGCCTGTGATCAGGTAGTATACCGCCAGGAGCCGCTTGACATGAGCCTCTTCCTCTGCTGCGGCCTGGCGCAGCTTTTGCCGGGCCCAGGCGGGGCCCTGCCGTGAGAGCAGATTCAGCTGGCGGCACTGGGTCAGGCATTCGTCCACAAAGCCGGTGATGACCTCCAGCATGTCGGCCGCGGCGGAGCCCATACAGCAGGGGTCCATGACGGCGCCGGGCAGGTTGGCGGGGGCAGGGTACATGCCGGGCGAGGCCTCCCCGCCGGAGGCGGACGCCTGTGCCGGGACGGTCTCCTGCCCGGCGGACACCTGGGCGGGCGCTGCGGGCTCGGCCGCGGTGGTCTGGGGCGCCATGGCAGGAACGGCGGTGCCGTCGGCGGTGGGGAACGGCTCCATGCCCGGAGCCACCCGCTGCCATACCCGGGCGCTGCGGCGCAGATCCAGAACGGACGGGCGATCTTGTTCCATAAAAAGTCCCTCCTTTTCCTCCCAGTATATGCGCGGAGAAAAAAACTGTTCCTGTTGCATGTGCCACAGGTAAAAAACGCCCATTCCGGTTAAAATATCCTGGGAAAAACCAAGGGATCCGTTGCATTTTTTTGCCGTTCCTGCTAAAATAGACAAGCTGTGAGCATTTTTCCCAAGAAGGAGGTTTCGTTCCATGCTGGAACTGAAGCATATCAGCTATACTGTCCAGGAAGGGGACAGTACGCTGGGCATTTTGAATGATATTTCCCTGACTATCGACGACCACAAGCTGGTGGTGTTCACCGGCCCCAACGGCGGCGGCAAGACCACGCTGGCCAAGATCATCATGGGTCTGGTGAAGCCCACTGCCGGCCAGATCCTCTGGAACGGGCAGGACATCACGGGCCTGGGCATCACGGAGCGGGCGCGCCTTGGCATCAGCTATGGCTTCCAGCAGCCCCCCCGGTTCAAGGGACTGACCGTCCGGAACCTGCTGACGCTGGCCAGCGGCGACGAGAAGCTCTCCAAGGACCGCTGCTGCCAGTACCTGACGAAGGTGGGCCTTTGCGCCAACGACTATCTGGACCGGGAGGTGGACGTGTCCCTCTCCGGCGGCGAGGTCAAGCGCATCGAGATCGCCTCCATCCTGGCCCGGAACAGCCAGCTGATGATCTTCGACGAGCCGGAGGCGGGCATTGACCTTTGGAGCTTTGCCCGGCTGACGGAGACCTTTGAACAGATCCATGCCAACGGCACCGCCACCATGATCATCATCTCCCACCAGGAGCGCATCATCTCCCTGGCGGACGAGGTCATCGTGGTGGGTGACGGCGCCATCCGCCACCGGGGCAGTGCCCAGGAGATCCTGCCCCAGATCCTGGCGGACACCACCGGCGGCTGTCCGGTGCTCATGACGAAGGGAGGTGCTGCGCAATGATGGAAAACGAAGTGGATCGCGAGCTTCTGGAGAAGATCGCGGACATGCTGGGCAAGCCTGTGGGCGCCTTCAACATCCGCAAGGACTGCGGCTGTGACGGCCGGGAGTCCACGGAGCATATCAAGATCGACAGCAAGACCGACGGCAAGAGCGGCATCGACATCCACATTCTCGACGGCACCGTGGGCGAGACATGCCACATCCCCGTCATCATCACCAAGCCCGGCATCCAGGAAACTGTGTACAACGATTTCTATATTGGTGAGAACTGCAATGTGGAGATCGTGGCCGGCTGCGGCATCCACAACTGCGGCGACCAGGACTCCCGCCACGACGGCATCCACACCTTCCGCGTAGGCAAGAACTCCCATGTTCACTACACGGAAAAGCACTACGGCGAGGGTGACGGCAAGGGCGGCAAGATCTTCAACCCCCAGACCATCGTCTACCTGGACGAGGGTGCCACCATCCAGATGGACACCACTCAGATCCGGGGCGTGGATTCCACCAAGCGCTATACGAAGATCGTCTGCGGCAAGGGCGCCGAGGCGGTGGTCACCGAGCGCCTTTTGACCCACGGCGACCAGGTGGCCGAAAGCGACATGGAGATCGTGCTGGAAGGCGAGGACGCCAAGGGCCGGGTCATCTCCCGGTCTGTTGCCCAGGACGACTCCTCCCAGGTGTTCTATCCCCGCATGGTGGGCAACGCCAAGTGCTTCGGCCACGTCCAGTGTGACTCCATCATCATGGGCAACGCCAAGATCAAGTCCATTCCCGCCATCACCGCCAACTGCACCGAGGCGCAGCTGGTCCACGAGGCGGCCATCGGCAAGATCGCCGGCGAGCAGCTTTTGAAGCTGGAGACCCTGGGCCTGACCGAGGAGGAGGCCGAGGAGTGCATCCTCAAGGGCTTCCTGGCCTGAGACAAAACGAAAGAGCTCCGATGCTGTGCATCGGGGCTCTTTTTGTTATGCGGTTTTCTGCCGGCTCCTCTCGGGACCGGAGGAAAAGTGAGGCGAAAAAACGGGCCGCCGCATCCGCGGCGGCCCGAAGGGCTTACTCCATGGAGATAATATAATAGTAGACGGGCTGTCCGCCGGAGAGGACGGCCACCTCTGCGTCGGGGCAGGCCTGCTCAAAGACGGCGGCGGCCTTCTGGGCGTCCTCCTCCGTCACATCTTCGCCGAAGTACAGCGAGATGAAGGAGGATTCCTTTTCCCGGGCACTGGCTGCCAGATTCTCCAGCAGGGTGTCCAGATTGCCGTCGGTGCCGAAAAGCTTGCCCTCCATCAGCGCCAGATAGTCGCCGGCCTTGATGTCAAAGCCGTCAAAGTCGGAGTTGCGGGCGGCGTAGGTGATTTGGGCGGTGGAGACGGTGGAAAGGCTCTCGGTCATGGCCTTTTCCAGTGTCTCGGCGTCGGGGGCCTCAAAGTCCACGTTCATCATGGCGGTGATGCCCTGGGGCACGGTCTTGGAGGGGATGACTACCACGCGCTTTTCCGTCAGGGCGGCGCACTGCTGAGCGGCCATGATGATGTTGGAGTTGTTGGGCAGAATGAACACCGTCTCGGCGGGGATCTTGTCCACGCCCTCCAGCAGGCTCTCCGTGGAGGGATTCATGGTCTGTCCGCCGGAGACCACGCCGTCGGCGCCCAGGTCATGGAACACAGCGGCCAGGCCCTCGCCGGCGCACACGGCCAAAAAGCCGTAGGGCTTTTCCGGCTCGGCCACGGTGTGGCCGCCCTGCTCGCAGCCGGACTCCAGGGATTCTTCGATAGCGTCCAGGTCGTCGGTGCTCTGCACGTGCTTGCCGGCGGCCAGATCGTCGGCCTGGGTGCGCATGTTCTCGATCTTGGCCAACTCCAGCGTGCCGTACTTCTGGGCCTCGTTGAGGGCGCTGCCGGGGATGTTGGTGTGGACGTGGACCTTGAAGGCCTCGTCGTCCTCGCCGATGACCAGGCTGTCACCGATGCTGTTGAGATAGGTGCGCAGAGGCTCCAGGGAGATATCGGGCGTTGCCTTGCGGACGATGAACACCGTGTCGAAGGCAAAGGTGATCTCCTCGGCAGCCATGGCCACAAAGTCGGCCTTCTCCTTCTGGGGCTCGCCGTCGGATTCGGTCTCAGGCATGGGCTCGCCCCGGAGCTCGGCCAGCATACCCTCCAGGATCAGCAGGTAGCCCTTGCCGCCGGCGTCCACCACGCCCGCCTTTTTCAAAACGGGGTTCATGTCGATGGTCTGGGCCAGAGCCTCATTGCCCTGGCGGATGGCCTCTTCCAGCACCTTTTCCACATCCGTTTCCGTAGCGGCGGCGTCCACCGCGGCCTTGGCGGCCAGGCGGGACACCGTCAGCACCGTGCCCTCGGCGGGCTTCATCACGGCCTTGTAAGCGGCGGACACGCCCTCCTGCATGGCGGCGGCGAAGGTGGCGGCGTCGGCGCTCTCGCAGCCCTTGAGCCCCTTGGAAAGGCCCCGGAACAAAAGCGAGAGAATGACGCCGGAGTTGCCCCGGGCGCCCCGCAGCAGGGCGGAGGCGGTCACGGAGGCGGCCTGGTCCAGCGTGGCGGGCGAGGCCTTGCGCAGCTCGGTGACGGCGGCGCCGATGGTCATGGACATGTTGGTGCCGGTGTCTCCGTCAGGCACGGGGAACACGTTCAGGTCGTTGATGGCCTGCTTGTGCGCGGTGATGGCGGCGGCGCCGTGGAGCACCATCTGCTTGAACACCGCGCCGGTGATCTGTTCGTTCATTGGTTGTCTTCCTCCCTCACAGCGTCATGGAATCCACGCACACGTCTACCGCCTTGACGGTGACGCCGGTGTTTTTGGTGACGACATAGCGCACCTCGTTCATGATGGAGCTGCACACAGCCGGAAGGTTGACGCCGTTTTCCACAATGATGTGGAGCTCAATGGAAATGGAATTGTCGTCGTGGTAGGTGATGTTGACGCCTTTGCTCATGGCTTCGCGCCGCAGCAGGTGCACCAGGCCGTCGGTCATGGAGCGGTACGCCATGCCCTTGACGCCGAAGCAGTTGGTGGCGGCGATGCCGGTGATGTTGGAAAATACGGCGCTGCTGACGGAGATCTCACCTTGATCAGATTTGAATTGAATCATGAGAACGTCCTTTCTTTTCCCAGTATTGTCAGAGGGACGCGGAGCCGCGGCCTCTATGCCTTGCAGAAAATCGCAATGGTAGCATACACTTTTAGAAATATATTATAAACGATGCGGCCGTAAAGCACAAGCCCTAAAAACAATGGCAAAACCGCACGGCACCTATTGAAATACGGACGTGTTTGCCGTAAAATAAAGAGCAGTTTTGACGCGGCTGCCCCAAAGGGGCGGCGAAAGGAGAAATGGGATGCGCGTGATCACCGGCACGGCCAGAGGCCGCCGACTGAAAGAGCTGGAGGGGATGGAGACCCGCCCCACCACCGACCGGGTAAAAGAGGGCTTGTTCAGCGCCCTGCAATTTGAGATCGAGGGCCGCCGGGTGCTGGACCTGTTCGCTGGCACCGGCCAGCTGGGCATCGAGTGCCTGAGCCGGGGGGCGGCTGCGGCGGTGTTCGTGGACCGGCGACCTGACGCGGTCAAGCTCATCCGGGAGAACCTGAAGGTCACGGACCTTGCCGACCGGGCCCGGGTGGTGAGCGGTGACTCTATGGAATTTTTGAAGGGACTGCGGGAGAAATTTGACATTATTTTCCTGGACCCGCCCTATGCCGCCGGCCTTTTGGAGCCGGCCATCGCCCACATCGCAAAGTTTGACATTCTTTCCCCGCATGGTATAATAATGGCGGAACACCCGGTGGAGCGGACCATGCCGGCCCTTGCCGCGCCGTACCGCCTCCACAAGACCTACCGCTACGGCAAGATCGCCGTGACCATGTACCGCCGCAGCGGAAACGAACAAAACGAGGAATAACTCCATGAAAACAGCCGTTTGCTCGGGCAGCTTCGACCCCATCACCCTGGGCCACCTGGATATCATCCAGCGCAGCGCCGCCTGCTTTGACAAGGTGTATGTGTGTGTCAGCCCCAACGCGGAAAAGAAAAACCAAATGTTTACCCCGGAGGAAAAGCTCCTGCTGGTCCGCACCGCCGTGGCGGAGCTGCCCAATGTGGAGGCAGAGCTCTTTTCCGGCCTTTTGGCGGACTATGCCGTCCGCCGCGGCGCCGCCGCCATCGTGCGGGGCGTACGCAATACATCGGATTTCGATGTGGAATACCAGCTGGCCCTCATCAACCAGGACATCCACCCCGGACTGGAGACCATGCTGCTGCCCGCCTCCGCGGCCTATCAGCACTTCAGCTCCTCCATGGCCCGGGAGATGATCCGCTACGGCCAGCCTCTGGAAAAATATCTGCCCGCGTCCATCATTCCCCTGGTGCGGGAGCTGACTGAGAAGAAAGAAGGATGATCGAATTGGCCAATGACATCAATCGATTGATCGATATGATCTATGAGCGCATTGAGGACGCCAAATCTCCCGCCCTCAAGCCCAATATGAGCATGGTGGACCGGGACGAGCTGCTGGACCTTCTGGACGAGCTGCGGGCCCAGCTGCCTGTGGAGATCAAGCGGGCCCAGGAGCTTCTCTCTGCCCGGGAGAAATTCGTGGACGACGCCAAGCGGGACGTGGAGCGTATGATGCGCCAGGCGGAGCTGGAGGCCAAGACCAAGGTCTCCGAGAGCGAGGTGCTCTATGCCGCCAAGGAGAAGGCCCGTCAGATCGTGGCCCGGGCGGAGGACCGCTCCCGCCAGCTCTATCAGGTGGCCAACGAGTACGCCGAGGATGCCCTGGCCCGCACGGAGGAGGCCGTCCAGGCCGCTCTGGACGAGGTCAAGCAGTCCCGGGTCCGGTTCCGCTCCGCCTCCGCCGCCAAGATGCAGGAGCAGCGGGACAAGCTGGACGGAAAGACCGAGCCCCAGGACGGCGCCGACGAGGCCTGAGCCGGGTCGACCATAACCTTTAAAAATTTGTAAAAAACGACGAAGCTTTTTGGGAAACTTTTTTGCAAGCAACAATATTTTGCGGAAAATGTTAAAAATAAGAGCCTCTGGCACAATATCTTGTGCCAGAGGCTCTTTGCTATTTTACGTAAACTGCCCAATCAAAAATCGAACATACGTTTTAAATGCGTAAAAAGGGATGATTTTTAGAGAAAATCTCCCGTTTTACCGGGTTTCAGGTCGGAAAAAAATCCTTGCAATCCTGAATTATATCGCTTATACTCGAAAATAACGGTGGGGATTTGTGGGTGGTTTAGGTAGCTGAGTGTCATTTAGGCCCAAAATAACCCCCGAAAACAGGGAAAAGGGGGAGACGGCCATGGCGCGGCTGATGGGAAAATCCAACAACAGCATCGACTCCAAAGGCCGTCTGGTGATCCCCTCCGCTATGCGGGAGACCCTGGGAAACCTGTTTTACATCACCATCGGCGCGGAGGGGTGCCTGACCATCTACCCGGAGGCCAAGTGGGAGCAGATGTCCGAGGATATGGACGAGCTGCCCTATTCGGAGGCCCGGGCACTGACGCTCCTCTATGCCAACGCCGTGGCCTGCGAGCCGGATGCCCAGGGGCGGGTGCTGATCCCCGCCACGCTGCGCAAGTACGCGGGGCTGAAAAAGACGGCGACCATCGTGGGCATGAACACCTTTGCGGAGATCTGGGACGAGGATACCTGGGCCGAGCGCGAAAAGGCCATGCTGGAAAACAACGATATGGCGGCGGCCATGGATGCCCTGGCCCGTGCCCGCCGGAACCGGGGGTGACGCACATGGAATACACCCATCAGCCGGTATTGCTGGAAGAGTGCATCCAGGCGCTGTGCATCCGTCCGGACGGGATCTATGTGGACGGGACGCTGGGCCGTGCCGGCCACTCGCTGGAGATCGCCAAGCGCCTGACCACCGGGCGGCTCATCTGCATCGACCGGGACATGGCCGCCATCGACGCGGCAAAGGTCCGGCTGGCTCCCTATCTGGACCGCGTGACATTGGTCCACAGCAATTTTTCCTCCCTGGCCGATGTACTGCGCCAGGCGGGCGTGGAGGGCGCGGACGGCATGCTCTTCGATTTGGGCGTCTCCTCTCCGCAGCTGGATGACGCCTCCCGTGGCTTTTCCTACATGCACGACGCCCCGCTGGATATGCGGATGGACCGGGATGCCGCCCTGACCGCCTATGAGGTGGTGAACACCTGGAGCGGCGACGAGCTGCGGCGCATTCTGTACGAATACGGCGAGGAGCGCTACGCCCCCGCCATTGCCAGAGCCATCGTCCGGTCCCGGGAAGAAAAGCCGGTGGAGACGACGCTGGAACTGGTGGATATCATCAAAGGCGCCATGCCGCCGGCGGCGCTGCGGGAAAAGCAGCACCCGGCCAAGCGCAGCTTCCAGGCTATCCGCATCGCCGTCAACGGCGAGCTGGACGAGCTGCCGCCCATGCTGACGGCCGCGGTGGACAACCTCCGCAGCGGCGGACGGCTGGCGGTGATCACGTTCCACTCTCTGGAGGACCGCATCGTCAAGCGGGCCATGCAGGACATGGCCCGGGGGTGCACCTGCCCGCCGGAGTTTCCGGTATGCGTGTGCGGCAAAAAGCCCCGGATCCGGATCGTGAACCGAAAGCCCATCGTCTCCGGGGCGAAGGAGCTGGAGGAAAATCCCCGTGCCCGCAGCGCCAAGCTGCGCGTGGCGGAAAAATGCGCAGGAAATGAAGTTTGACGGGCCTGTTTTGGGACAAGCCCTGTGTGTGATGAAATGAGGAGGGACTCGGGTTGGCTTCAGCGGCGAAGGAGCTGCGCTACCGGCAGGGCGGCGCGGTTTACGGCAAT
>CAUWEK010000187.1:0-1517 GCA_963557435.1 uncultured Dysosmobacter sp. | reverse complement strand
CCAGAAGCGGCTCCACTGGGAGACGCACCGGGCCAGGAAAAAGCGGTGGTGGAGGTCCTGGAGGGACTTGTACAGGAAAAAACTCCGGCGTCTGCCGGGCTGCCGGTCTTCTTCGGAAGCCTCTGGCGGGAAAACGGCCGGCTGTGCCTGTATCCCATCGAATGCTTTACCAATTGGGAGGGGACGCCATGAACCCATGTCTGAACGCGATGGAGGCCCGCCTGACCGATCTTCTGCACACGGGTCTGGACACTGGAGCCGTGGACAGTGCGGCGGACTTCCGGCGTCTGGCGGAGCGGTGCGAGGCCTGTGGGCTCCACACCGGCCGCGCGCTGATGGAGCAGGTATCGACTCTGCTGGACGCGCGCGCCCACGCTCTTGATAAGCAGGACGCGCCCCTTCTGGAGGCCATCTTTCAAGCGGAGCATTATATCACCCTCTGCCGGGAGCGGTGGCAGGAAATCGAGATCCTGAACCGCTGGCAGAGAAACCGGCAGGACCAAGACAGAGAAGGAGGAGACTTTACATGAACATCCAACCAAGCAAGCCAGACAAACCGGACTCCCTAGGCCAGCTTTTCCAGCTCTGGGGGCTGACCCCAAACAACGAGTCGCTGGCCCGGGCCTACCTGACAAACAGCCAGGCAGATGACAGCCTGCTCTCCGGCGCGGAGCGGCAGATATTCCCCTCCTTCGGCTGGCAGGAGCAGCGGAAGATCTCTGAGCTTCTCAAAGAAGTGACCCGCCCGGACCCCCTGCAAAATCAGGCCAAGGTGCTCAAGTTCCTGTGGGCCGTCGGGCAGAGCAGCGCCGCCCTTGCCGCCCTTTTTGAGGAACATTACATCAAAATGGCGTCTGACAGCAGCTTCCGTCAGAGATGCCAGGTCCTGGGGCAGGAGGCCGCCGCCGCCATGGACGCGGAGTGTGCCGCCGCCATGCGGAAATCAGACTACGCGCTGGTGGATCGGCTGCACCAAATCGCCCGGACCTCCCCCGCCGTCCTCCAGTCTGCCGTGGAGCTGATCGCCGATCCGCAAAACTCCATGGCGGACGGGGTGCTGGCCGGGGTCCTGCTGGCCGCCGCTCCGGAGGAAAAGGCCGGCCTTCTGAGGCGGCTGACAGGCGCTCCCTCCGCCGCGAAACGGGTCAAGCCGGGCACATACCTGGAGCGGCAGGTGGAGACCGTCCTGGCGTGGGCCAATGGGATCGTCCGCAGCGGCGTGTCCTCCGGACTGTCCGACGTGGATGTTGACACACTGAAGTCCTATATGCAGACAGGAGATCCCTCGCTCCCAGTGCCGTCCATCTCCCTCCCCACCGCGTGGCAGGCGCCGCCGGAGGAGTTTTTCAACATACACCTGTGCAACTGCTCCGCCGTAGGGTGCATGGCGGCCGCCGCTATGTTCGGCAGCCGGCACGATGGGCGCATGGCCTGCGCGCTTCGGGTGATGGCCGGCCTGGAGCCCGGCGGCACGCTGTGGAGTATGCTCTACGCATTTCCGGATGACTGGGACGTCA
>CAUWEK010000186.1:0-1552 GCA_963557435.1 uncultured Dysosmobacter sp. | reverse complement strand
TGGCCATGGTAAAGGTCTTGCCGGAGCCGGTGACGCCCAGCAGCACCTGCTCCTTGAGTCCGTTTTCAATGCCCTCCGCCAAGGCCTCGATGGCCTTGGGCTGGTCGCCGGAGGGCTGATATTCCGAAACCACTTTGAATTCTGGCATAGCGTTCCTTTCCGCTGCGTGGCGCCCGGCACAGGCCCGGCAGAGCAGCTGCTTACAGGATAACACAAAACGCGGAAAATTACAAACAAATGTTCGATATAGTTTTGGGCGGCTATCCCAGATAGCCGCTGTCCGCCATGGAGACGAAGTCGCCGTCGGCGGCGATGATATGGTCCGCCAGCTGTACGCCGATGCTCTCCAGGGCGGCCTTGGCCCGCTCCGTGGCGATGAAGTCATCCTGAGAGGGCAATGCCACGCCGCTGGGGTGATTGTGGGAGAGGATGACGGCACTGGCGGAGGTCAGCAATGCCGCCTCCAGAAGGCGCCGGATGTCCAGCCCCGCGGAGGCCATGTCCCCCTCCCCCAGCCGCTTGCAGGCGATGAGCTTGCCCTTGCGGTCCAGGCACAGGGCGTAGACCACCTCGTGCTTTTCTCCGGCGAAGCGCTCCACCAGGTACGCGCCCGCTTTTTCCGAGGAGTTGAGGATCTGCTCCTGCTGGGCCTCTGCCAGCCGGGCCCGCAGGTAAAGCCGGGGCACCAGTGAGAGCAAAATGGCCGCGCTCTCCCCGATCCCCTCCACCTTCTGCAGGTCCTCCACCGGGGCGGACAGCACCGCTGCCAAAGAGCCGTACCGCTCCATGAGGGCGTGGGCCAGCGGGTTGGTATCCCGCCGGGGGATGGCGTAATATAGAAGAAGCTCCAGCGCCTCGTGGTCGGCGAAGGCGTCCAGTCCGCCCCGCAGGAACCGCTGACGCATCTTGTTCCTGTGTCCGTCGTGGATCCCCAAACCAGTGCCTCCTCCCCTCATTGGAACATACTTTTCTGAATGTTTCATTATAGCACGCAGCAGCGCGCTTCACAAGGGGATTTGCCTTTGTAAAATTCTATGTGCGGCCGGGGGCCCGCCTTGACAGGCCGCACCTTTTGTCATAAGATAAAGAAAGAAGTTTTATCATGATACAAAATCCGGTAGGTAAGGCTACCGCAGGGATATGGATCGCTGCCGCGAAGTGATGGAAACATCATAAGAGGGTCGAACAGGTGCTATCGAACAGGAAGGTATCATCTAACGCGATTTCACCGCCTTGTGGAGCTAAAGCTTGAACGGTTGCGGGAGATATGCCTCCCGCCTTTGGGTTCCTCTGTTCGTACCGGTTTGGGCGGACAGAGGGCTTATTTTTCATTGCAGTCAGCACACAGAAGGGAGGACGCACAGCGTGTTTGAGCTGGAAGAAGACCGGGACGCACTGGTGGAAAAAATCGAGGATCTGCTGTCCCGAAAACAATACGCTCCCCTGCGCGACCTCCTGCTGCCTCTGGAAGCGGCGGACATCGCCGCGCTGTGCGGTGATTTGGGAGAAAAGGTGCCGCTGGTGTTCCGCCTGCTGCCCAAGGAGCTGGCGG
>CAUWEK010000185.1:0-1562 GCA_963557435.1 uncultured Dysosmobacter sp. | reverse complement strand
GCGCGGTGTACGGCAATCTGGCATATGACCTGGACCGGGAGCTCCGGGAGCGGGAACTGCGTCATGCGGGGGAGCTGCCCCGCAAGCGGGAGCAGGCTCTGGAGCGGCCCAAGGTCCGCAGCATCTCCAAGGTGCAGGTGCGGCAAAAGCAATCCCTGTCCGTCTGTTCTGTGGTGGGTTTCGGCGCGGTGGCCGTTCTGGCGGTGCTGGTGCTTTTGAGCTACGTGCATCTGACCGCTCTGTCTGCGGAGTCCGTGAGCCTGCAAAACGAGCTTGACCAGCTGGAGGAGGAAAACGTGGTCCTCACGGCCCAGTATGAGCGGATGTTCGATCTGAACACCATCAAGGAGGCCGCGGAGGCCGCCGGCATGAGCAAGCCCAGCAGCAGCCAGATCTATTACATCGACCTGAGCGAGGGCGACAGCGCCGTGGTCTACAAGGAAGCGGAGCCCGGCGTATTGAGCCAGCTGCTGGAGTCTTTGCACCACGGAGTCTACGCGGTGGTGGAATATTTCGACTGACCGGGCACTATAATGCATTGACAGTGGGGAGTAAGAAGGGTGATGCTTTCTTACTCCCCGTTTGCGACAAAACGGAGGCATGGCATGGCAAATCCTTCAAAGAGAAAAAGTGACGCGGCCCGCCGGGCGAACCAGGTGGTCCGCAGCAGAACGGTACTGATGATGGCGATCCTGGGAATCGCCACCTTTGTGGTGCTGTTCTGGAAGCTCTATGACCTGCAGGTCCGCCAGCACGACGATCTGCAGGAAAAGGCGGTGGCCCAGCAGACCCGCAGCACGGTGGTCACCGCGTCCCGGGGCACCATCTACGACTGCAACGGTCTGCCCCTGGCCCTGTCCGCCACGGCGGAGACGGTGTTCATCTCCCCCTATGAGATCCTCAGCTACCTGGAAGAGCAGGAGAAGACAGCCGAGGAGGAGGCCAAGGCGGCGGAGGAAGAGGGGCGCGCCTATGTGCCGCCGGTCATCCGGGATGAGGAGTACATCGCCCGGGGCCTTGGCCGGATTTTGGATGTGGCGCCCGAGACGATCCTGGAGAAGATGGAGAAGACCAACTCCAAGTACGAGATCGTCAAAAAGCGGGTGGACCAGGAGGTGGCCGACGAGGTGCGCCGCTTTATCAATGGTGAGATCGATGACGAGGGCAATGAGATCACCATGGTGACGGCGGCAGGAAAGACGGTCCTGAAGGAAAACCCGTCCCAAAGCCCGGTGAAGATCCGGGGCGTCTACATGGAGCCGGGCTCCAAGCGCTACTATCCCTATGGCACTCTGGCCTCCAGCGTCATCGGGTTCGTCAACGGCGAAAACGAGGGCGGCGTGGGCCTGGAGGCCAAGTATAACTCCATCCTCTCCGGCACCGCCGGACTGACGGTCACCGCCAGAAACGCCGTGGGCGGAGATCTTTTGTACCAGTACGAACAGTACTATGACGCGGAGAACGGCAAAAACCTGGTTTTGACTCTGGACAGCAACATCCAGTACTATCTGGAAAAGGGCATCGAGAGCATGGTGGATAAGTTCGACGCGCAAAACGGCGCC
>CAUWEK010000184.1:0-1656 GCA_963557435.1 uncultured Dysosmobacter sp. | reverse complement strand
TATACAGGGAGGGCATGGACTTCTGCAGGAACATCTCGATGAACTGCACCAGGGAGGCAATGACCAGGATGAAGGCCACGGTCTGCATGTAGCCCAGGTCCAGGGGCATGAGCACGTAGTTGTTGACGAAGTAGCACACGGCGGAGGCCAGGCCCATGACGAAGGTCACGGCGATGCCCATGCCCACGGCGGTGTCGACCTTCTTGGAAACGCCCAGGAAAGGGCAGATGCCCAGGAACTGGGAGAAGATAAAGTTATTCGCCAGGATGGCGCCCAGCATGATTGCCAGGAGTTCGTAGATCTGATCCATTATTTGCTCTCCTCCTTATTCTTCGTGGGTCTGGACAGAGCCCACTGCATGGCGGCGATCAGGCAGCCAAGCACCAGGAAGCCGCCCACAGGCAGGGTCAGCATACCGGCGGGGAACTGGGAGGGAATGATCTGGATGCCCTTGCCGTCCACGCCCAAGATGCCGCCGCCGAAGGTGCCGGCGCCCAGCAGCTCGCGGATGATGCACATGACCAGCAGCACCAGGGTGTAGCCGATGCCCTGGAAGATGCCGTCAAAGAAAGAGGCGGCAACGCCGTTCTTGTAGGAGAAGGACTCCGCACGGCCCAGGATGATGCAGTTGACCACGATCAGGGGGATGAACACGCCCAAGGAGGCGGACAGTGCGGGAACGAACGCCTGGATCAGCAGGTCCACGCAGGTCACGAAGCCGGCGATGACCACGATGAACATGGCGATACGGATCTTGTCGGGAACGATCTTGCGGATGGCGGAAATGATGACGTTGGACAGCGTCAGGATCACGGTAACGGCCACGCCCATGCCCAGGCCGTTGAAGAAGGAGGTGGTGATGGCCATGGTGGAGCACATACCCAGCACCTGCACCAGAACGGGGTTCTGGGTCAGGAGGCCCTCCATAAACTGCTTTTTCAGATTCATAGTTTCACGTCCTCCCTTCTCAGCCCATGACGGCGGCCACAGCCAGCGCAGCGTTGACGCCGGAGGTGACGCCCTTGGTGGACACGGTGGCGCCGGAGATGGCATCCACATTGCTGCCCACGGTCAGAGGCATGTCGGCTGCGGTCTTGCCCTGGAACTGATCCAAAACGGGCACGCCGCTGGCCAGAGGCTCGTTGTCCATGACCTTGGAGCCGATGCCCGCGGTCTCGGAGTTATCGACGATGGAGACGCCCGTGACGGTGCCTTCGCCGTCCACGCCGACCATCATTTCGATGTTGCCCTGAGAGCCGGAAGCCACGATCTTGAGGGCGTAGCCGTCGCTCTCGCCGTTCACGGTGACGGCATAGGCCTCGGTGAGGGTGCCGCCGCCGGCGGTGGCCGCCGCGGTCATCTCCTCCGTCAGCTCCAGCGCCTCGGAGAACTCGCTGTTGTCGGGATCAGCCACGACCTGCTTCATAGCCGCTTCGGTGTTGGCCTTGTTGATGTCGGCGATGGGGCCCTCGGTCACGCTGTTGACCAGGCCCAGAGCGCCGGCCACGACCACGCAGGTCACAAACAGTGTCACGGTCAGCTTGATGATGTACTTGGGGTCCATATTGACCTTTTCCTTGCTCTTCACTTCGGTACTCATTTCGCAGCCGCCTCCTTCTTATCGGATTTTACGACGCCAAAACGAGTGGGCTTGGT
>CAUWEK010000183.1:0-1767 GCA_963557435.1 uncultured Dysosmobacter sp. | reverse complement strand
GGCAGCACCGATGGCCACGTCCTCGTCGTCCATCATGGCGTTGATGGCACCCAGGACGGTGGTCTGGCACAGCTGGGCGTTCAGGTCCTTGGCAAAGCGCTTGGCAGAGTCGGCGTTGGCGTCGTTGATGATGGGCTTCCAGCTCTTCTTGTCCTCGAAGGTGATGCCGTCCAGACGCTCCAGCTCCTTGAGCCATTTCTCCTTGGCGGCGGCGATCTCGGTGGCATAGCCGCTCTTGTAGCCCTCCAGCAGCTTTTCAAGGCGCGGCAGGGCGTCCTTGGCGTCGGCCACCACGGGGATGGCGTCCAGCTTCAGGGCCTGGAACTCGGAGACGTTGATGTTGACGAACTTGCAGTTATCCTTGAACAACCACTTGGAAGAGGTGGTGAAGTCGGTGTAGCGGGTACCCACACCGATGACCAGGTCCGCCTTCTTGGCGATGTCGTTGGCAGCGGAGCAGCCGGTGACGCCCATGCCGCCCATGTTCAGGGGATGGGTCCACACCACGGCGGACTTGCCCGCCTGGGTCTCGCCGAAGGGGATGTTCAGCGTCTCAGCGAAGTGCAGGAATTCGGCATGAGCCTCGGAATAGCGCACACCGCCGCCGCACACCAGCATGGGGCGCTTGGCCTTGCGGATGGCCTCCGCCGCGTCGGCCAGGGCGGCCTCGGTGGCGGGACGGCGCTCCAGGCGCCACACGCGCTTTTTGAAAAAGCTCTCGGGATAGTCATAGGCCTCGCCCTCCACGTCCTGGGGCATGGCCACGCACACGGCGCCGGTGTTGGCGGGATCCGTCAGCACGCGGAACGCGGAGATCATGGCGCTCATGAGCTGCTCGGGGCGGACGATGCGGTCCCAGTAGCGGCACACGGCCTTGAAGGCGTCGTTGGTGGAGATGGAGAGGTTGTGGGTCTGCTCCACCTGCTGCAAAACGGGATCGGGCTGACGGCAGGCGTACACGTCACCGGGCAGCACCAGCAGGGGGATGTTGTTGGCGGTGGCGGTGCCACAGGCGGTGACCATGTTGGCGGCGCCGGGGCCCACGGAGGAAGTCACGGCGAAGATCTGCTTGCGCTTCATCTGCTTGGCGAAGGCCACAGCGGCCTGGGCCATGCCCTGCTCGTTCTTGCCCTGATAGACCTCCAGGTGCTTGGCCTCCTGGCTCAGCGCCTGGCCCAGGCCCACCACGTTGCCGTGGCCGGGGATGATGAACACGCCCCGGACGAACCGGCTCTGGGCGCCGTCTACCTCGATATACTGGTTTTCCAGGAACCGGACCAAGGCCTGCGCCATGGTCAAACGAACGGTTTTCATACTTTCAAATACCTCCTGATTTGTTCAGCCCTGATAGATGTGCTCATTGGCGTCGGGCTTCCACAGCCACTCGTGCTCCTTGTCGTCGATCCGGGTCTTGAGCCAGGGATCGCCGTCCAGGTGCCGGATGCCCCAGGCATAGCACATGGCGTAGCCGGGCGCGGCAGTCTGGGAGTGGAAGCCGTGGTTGATGACGGCGCAGCCGTTGTGGCCGGTCTTGTAGATCTCACCGTTGGCAAAGCCGGCGCCGAAGCCCTGGGGATAGTCAAAGCGGTAGAAATACACCTCGGGCTGAGGATGATGGTGAGGCGGATAGGAGGACCACTTGCCGGGATGGTTCAAGACTTCGCCCAGCACCATGTTGGAAAACGGCGCGTTGTCATGGTCGAAGAAGGTCTTGATCTCCCGCTCCATGCAGCCCAGCAGCTCACCGTTGCAGCCGGCGTGCTGGGT
>CAUWEK010000182.1:0-1784 GCA_963557435.1 uncultured Dysosmobacter sp. | reverse complement strand
GCCTTCAAATCCGAGCCGTCTACCTCCGGCAGATCTGGTTCGTCAGCGGGAGGCGGGACAATAGGAAGTTGATCCGGCTCCTGGGTGGGTGCAGCCGTAATGGGCACGTCCACATCCTGTGCCCGGTAGTCGCGGCTGCTGAAACCGGCGCTGTTCAGCCCGGCCACCACCTTCTCCAGCGTCTGGTGGAAGTCTGCGGAAGATGTGATGACATAGGAGAGATTCAGGACCTCGCTGCTGTTCTTCTGCGTGTAGGGCAGCCGAAGCACACGCCCCAAAATCTGCTCCACATCCACGGTAGAAGTACGGTTTGCCACCGTAGCCAGCACATAGGCAAAGGGGCAGTCCCAGCCCTCTTTCAGGGCATTCACGGTGATAATGTACCGGATGGGGCAGTCTGGGGACAGCAAGTCCATATTTTTCAGCTCGTCCTTATCGCCGGTTTTGATAGCAATTTCCTTTTCGGGAATGCCGCCGTCCACCAGCGTCTTCTTGATTTTTTCGTATGTGGTGCTGTCCGCATTGTTGCGGGGCTGTGCCTGGAACAGAACGATGGGACGAATATAGCGTCCGCTGGTTTCCTGCTCCCGTTTGGCCTGAGCCTCCAGCTTAGCACGAATAGCGATAGCATCCCCATATACATCGGCCTGAGATTTGCGGTTATAAACGATGACCGGCAGCTTGACCATGTTGGCCTTTTTCAGCCGTGCAGCGTCCACAAAAGAGATGATGTTGCTTTTCTTCTTGGGGGTGGCGGTCAGATCAAATACAAAGCTGGGGTTAAAGTTTTGCAGCATTTCCACACTCAAATCTGAGGTGGCATGGTGGCTCTCGTCCACGATGACCACCGGATTCAGATATCGGATTACCTGGATCAACGCCGTCTCATCAGTGTCGGACAGCAAAACCGACGGATCGTCCATCCACTTGGCAAATTCGGCCAAGTAACCATTCTCCTGATAGGCTTTGCGGCCTTCCTTTTTACTTGTGCGGAAGGAATCATAGCTGAGCACAAACAAGGAAAGCTGTTCTGTCACCGCAGAGGGGGTGAAGTTCTGCCCCATGAGAGCCTGTTCCTTAGAGTACACCTGCACCCGCCCGCCAAAATCTACATCCAGCCGCTGGCGGTAGGGATGATCTGGATTTTCCAGTGCCTTGCGAGTCTGGGTCAGAATGGCCTCAGAGGGCACCAGCCACACCACAGCCTTGGCCCGGCGCTGGGGCATGGCGTCAAAAATTGTACGCAGAGAACTGGCAGCGATATAGGTCTTGCCGCCGCCGGTGGGTACCTTGGCACACACATGAGGCACGCCGGGCAACACATTCACATAATTCGGCATACCGCCGAAGCCCACCAGAACATTCTTTTCGTTCCAGAGGGCCTGATACGCCTCTGCTGGGCTTTGCAGCTCCACCACCAGCTCCAGGTAGCGTGCAAGATCAGCAACGACTTCTTTTTGATAGGATTTCAGTTCCATATTATGTATCCCCTATGAACTCAATGGAGTCACTACAAGTAAGTTCAAATAATTGGTTTTCCTCAATATTGCAATCTGGTCCAATCTCTGGAGTAATGATGTCCATGTATAGCATTTCCAGTGAAAAGAGTGCAGACAAAGATAAAACCATGTTTTTGAGATTTGCCTTTACAAAGTTGATTTCACCATCCGAACTTCTTGAAGTTCTTTGGTGCTTCATTTTGTTGTAATCGCTCCACCAACTAGGCGTGTTACAGTTTGGAAGTAATTTATATCTCACATTTCCGTTTTTATCTAGATACTGGG
>CAUWEK010000181.1:0-1785 GCA_963557435.1 uncultured Dysosmobacter sp. | reverse complement strand
TGAGACTGGCTGCCAACAAGCTGCCGATTAAATGCAAGTTCGTGAAAAAGGAAGAAACGGAGGTTGAGCAGTAATGAAGGCCTCAGAGATTAGAGAATTAAGCGCCGCAGAACTGGAAAGCAAGCTCAAAGACCTGAAAGCTGAACTTTTCAACCTGCGTTTCCAGCTTGCCATTAATCAGCTCGACAACCCGATGCGCATCAGTGCTGTTAAGAAGGACATCGCAAGAGTGAAAACCGTTCTTCGCCAGATGGAACTGAACGACAGCGCTAAGGCGTAAGGGAAGGGAGGATTAAGCCGTGAGCGAAAGAAATATGAGAAAAACCAATGTTGGCAAGGTGGTCAGCAACAAAATGGATAAGACCATCGTTGTCGCCATTGAGGACAGCGTAAAGCATCCCCTTTACAAAAAGATCATCAAGCGTACGGTGAAGCTGAAGGCGCATGACGAAAACAACGAGTGCAACATCGGCGACCGCGTGCGCGTGATGGAGACCCGTCCCCTTTCCAAGGATAAGAGATGGCGTCTCGTAGAGATCATTGAAAAAGCGAAATAATCCGCTCAGGAGTGTTTTGCTGGCTGAAGGGGTAAGGCCCCCAGCCAATAAACTTGAATAGGAGGAACGCACTGTGATACAGCAGCAGACTTACCTCAAAGTTGCCGATAACACCGGCGCGAAGGAGCTTATGTGCATTCGCGTTCTGGGCGGCACTCGCAGAAGGTATGCAAATATCGGCGACGTGGTGGTAGCTTCCGTGAAAAAAGCAGCACCCGGCGGCGTGGTAAAAAAAGGCGACGTGGTCAAGGCGGTCATCGTCCGCTCCGCAAAAGGCGTTCGCCGTGATGACGGCACCTACATCCGCTTCGATGAGAACGCGGCCGTCATTATCCGTGACGACAAGAACCCTCGCGGCACCCGTATTTTCGGGCCGGTGGCGAGAGAACTGCGCGATAAGGATTACCTCAAAATTTTGAGCCTTGCGCCCGAAGTGCTTTAATGGAGGTGCTCACTGATGATTAATAAGGTTCATGTAAAAACGGGTGACACCGTAGTCGTGTTAAGCGGCAAGGAGCGCGGCAAAAAAGGCAAGGTAATGGCTGTCAGCCCCAAAGAGGGCAAGGTCATCGTGGAAAAGATCAACATGGTATCCAAGCACATGAAGCCCCGCAGAATGGGTGAAACCGGCGGCATTGTAAAGGCCGAGGGCGCCATGTACGCTTCCAAGGTCCAGATCGTTTGCCCCCGCTGCGGCAAGCCCACCCGTGTCGCCCATAAGATCTATGAGGACGGCACTAAGGAACGCATTTGCAAAAAATGCGGCGAGTCGCTGTAAGGAGGATAAAAGATGGCTAGACTTAAGGATTACTACAAGCAGGACGTAGCTCCCGCTTTGATGAAAAAGTTTTCTTATAAGAGCGTCATGCAGATCCCGAAGCTGGATAAGATCGTAATCAACGTCGGCGCCGGCGAGGCCAAGGACAACGCCAAGGTGATCGACGCCATCACTACCGATCTTGCCGCTATTACCGGCCAGAAGCCGGTGGTCTGCAAGGCCAGAAAGTCCGTTGCGAACTTTAAGCTCCGTGAGGGAATGAATATCGGCGTGAAGGTTACCCTGAGAGGCGACCGGATGTACGAGTTCCTTGACAGGCTGTTCAACGTGGCTCTGCCCCGTGTAAGAGACTTCAGAGGCATCAACCCCAACTCTTTCGATGGCCGTGGCAACTACAACATGGGCATTAAGGAGCAGCTGATCTTCCCTGAGATCGATTACGATAAGATC
>CAUWEK010000180.1:0-1800 GCA_963557435.1 uncultured Dysosmobacter sp. | reverse complement strand
GGGCCGAGGCCCTGCGTGAGATGTCCGGCCGTCTGGAGGAGATGCCCGGCGAGGAAGGCTACCCCGCATACCTGGCCTCCCGTCTGGCCCAGTTCTACGAGCGCGCAGGCAGCGTGGAGTGCCTTGGCTCCGACGAGCGCCGTGGCAGCCTGACCGCCGTGGGCGCCGTGTCGCCTCCCGGCGGCGACCTCTCCGAGCCCGTCTCCCAGGCCACCATGCGGATCGTCAAGGTGTTCTGGGCGCTGGATTCGTCCCTGGCCTATAAGCGTCACTTCCCGGCCATCAACTGGCTGAGCTCCTATTCTTTGTACCTGGATACCCTCAAGCCCTGGTTCGACGAGAACTTTGGCGCGGACTTCATGAAAAACCGCACCCGGGCCATGAGCATCCTGCAAAACGAGTCCAGCCTCAACGAGATCGTGCAGCTGGTGGGCAAGGACGCCCTGTCTCCCGCCGACCAGCTGACGCTGGAGGTGGCCCGGATGATCCGGGAGGACTTCCTGCAGCAAAACGCATTTACGGATATCGACGGCTATTCCAGCTACGACCGGCAGGAGAAGCTCCTGGCGCTGATCCTGGAGTACGAGACGCTGTGCCGCGCCGCCATCGCCAAGGGTGCGGACGCCATGTCTTTGTTCTCCATTGACGCTAGAGAGAAGATCGGCCGCGCCAAGAGCGTGCCTGTGGAGGAGTATCCGGCAGCCTACGAGGCCATCCGCAAGGAAATGGCAAGTGAGATTGACGCGGTCAGCGCCAAGGGAGGTGAGCAGGCATGATTCGAGAATACAGAACCGTGGAGGAGATCGTCAGCCCGCTGATGATGGTCCGCATGGTAGAAAACGTCACCTATGACGAGCTGGTGGAGGTGGAGCTGCACGACGGCTCCATCCGCCGGGGCAAGGTGCTGGAGGTCAACGGCGATACCGCCGTGGTGCAGCTGTTTGAGTCTGCCGCCGGCATCAACCTCTCCGACGCCAAGGTCCGCTTCCTGGGCCACCCGCTGCAGTTGGGCGTGTCCGGTGACATGCTGGGCCGCGTGTTCAACGGCATGGGCCAGCCCATCGACGGCGGCCCGGATATCCTGCCTGAGGAATACCGGGATATCAACGGCCTGCCCATGAACCCGGCAGCCCGTGACTATCCCAACGAGTTCATCCAGACCGGCGTCTCCACCATTGACGGTCTGAACACCCTGGTCCGCGGCCAGAAGCTGCCCATTTTCTCCGGCTCCGGCCTGCCGCACGCCAACCTGGCGGCTCAGATCGCCCGTCAGGCCAAGGTGCTGGGAGACGAGAGCGCCAACTTCGCCGTGGTGTTCGCCGCCATCGGTATCACCTTCGAGGAGTCTGAGTTCTTTGTCAGCGAGTTCCGCCGCACCGGCGCCATCGACCGTACAGTGCTGTTTTCCAACCTGGCCAACGACCCGGCAGTAGAGCGCATCTCCACGCCCCGTATGGCCCTGACCGCCGCGGAGTATCTGGCTTTTGAAAAAGGCATGCACGTGCTGGTCATCATGACCGACATCACCAACTACGCCGAGGCCCTGCGCGAGGTGTCCGCCGCCAAGAAGGAGGTGCCCGGCCGCCGGGGCTACCCCGGCTACCTCTACACCAACCTGGCCACCCTCTATGAGCGGGCGGGGCGGCAGCTGGGCAAGAGCGGCTCCATCACCCTCATCCCCATCCTCACCATGCCCGAGGACGACAAGACCCATCCCATCCCGGATCTGACCGGCTATATCACCGAGGGACAGATCATCCTCTCCCGGGAGCTCTACCGCAAGGGCATTATCCCGCCGGT
>CAUWEK010000179.1:0-1808 GCA_963557435.1 uncultured Dysosmobacter sp. | reverse complement strand
AAATATTCCGCCAAGAAAATTTGCAATTCCAGAAAGCAACGTCTGTGTTCTTTTAGGCAACAATTCCGTAATAGCACCCAGCCCCAAATGTGCTCTATCTCGAGCCGCGATTGCCGTTCCGATTACACTTAGCAATACAAATAAATTTGTTGTAATCTCTTCTGTAAAAGAAATCGATGCATGCAGGCAATAGCGCCCAATTACATTAAAAAATGTAATCGCCAACATTACAATGAATACGAGTATTGTGGTTTTCTCTTCAATTTCTTTTAAGATTCTCCTCATAAATTCGTCCCCTTTCTTTTCACTATGTGAAATACGATTTATTAATGTGAAATTTTATAGCTTTATAATAGCAAATACTACTCTAATTGTCAATATAGAACGCATTCTAGTCATCAGTTTTGTACATTTATTATGATTTATTAGCTTAAATATATGCATATATAACAATTCTATTTTTTATATATTCTCGCATTCTTTATTCCTTCCCGTTGCCTTTTTCCGATTTAATGCTATAATAAATACGTCTAAGAAAGGAGTTTTCTATGAAATCGGAGAAAACAACAAAAGAAATACTTTCCCTTGAGAAAGCACTAAATATTATCGAAATCATGGCCAACTATGGCATGCCTATGCGTTTACAAGATATCGCCACCTCTGCTGAAATACCATCTAGTACAGCATTACGGCTCATCTATACTTTGCAAAAACATGGGTACATCAACCAGGAACCGGCATCTTCCCGCTACTATCTATCATTGAAATTCTTTAACATAGGAAGTCAGATATCAGAAAGTCTGTCTATCGCCAATATTGCCCGCCCCCATTTAAATGAATTAGCAGCTCAAGTATCGCGTTCCGTTAATCTTGCTATTTCAGAGGGACATTCCGCCATTATTGTTGAAGTTTTCGGGGGGTCTTTGGAATCCCATATTATAACAACCAGGCCTGGTCGCCTGTTACCCATGCACTGTACTGCATTGGGACGCTCTCTCATGATCGACTATACAAAAGAACAATTGGATGAATACTTCGATTGTATTCCGCTCCTTTCCTATACACCATTGACAATTACAACACCAGAACAATTATATCAGGAGCTGGATGTCATAAAAAAATGTGGATATGCTTATGATCCAGGAGAATTCCGAGCTGGTATCTGTGGCGTAGCTGCCCCCATATTATCCGATCATGGACATCCTGTGGCATCTATTAGCATAGCAGAATTATCCTCCGTTATTACTCTAAATTTAATTCAGGAATTTAGTGAGAAGGTTATTCAAACAGCAAATAAAATCTCCTCTTTGTTATAATTTGTATACAAACACAGTACGTACCATATTACTACCAAATACGTACTGTGTTTATTTTACTTATTAAACCTATTCCTACTAATCCATTTAAAATTTTTTTAAGTGGAATCTACTTTGTACAGTTAGCTTATATAGAAAAAGCCGCCTGCATTTTTACATACCTTATTAACCCCAAATCTCTTGCATTCCATTTTTCTATACGCTATAATACACTTAAAGCATTTAGTTTCTGATATTCTTTCGGCAATTGCCGGTTCTGATCATCTGTTTTTCTTGTTTGGAAATCTCAATGCTTTACATTTCCCAATGTTTAAAGCAGCGAGGTTTTTGACAGACAAAATGTCTTCTGGTATCTGGCGGTTTATTGGACTCCCTCATACAAAACCTCCTGCCCGTCCCAAAAGGAGGTTCACATGGCACACAAAGCACCTTTAATTCCCGCCCGAGACATCAAATCGAGACTTTTTGTACAGATTTTCAGCGATCGAAAGA
>CAUWEK010000178.1:0-1825 GCA_963557435.1 uncultured Dysosmobacter sp. | reverse complement strand
CTGATGACTTCTGTGATTTTACAAAATCGCAGGGGGCGTCGGCTTTTTTGTTCCCTGCAAACAAGGAGGAAGAAGATGTTATTTTCACTTGCGCTGATTTTTTTGTGCGGCATGGGGCTGGGCAGCCTGTTCACCAAGCTGAAGCTGCCGGGGCTTTTGGGCATGCTGCTGACGGGAATTGTACTGGGCCCGTCGGTGCTGAACCTGCTGGACGGGTCCATTCTGGCGGTATCGGCGGATCTGCGGCAGATCGCGCTCATCATCATTTTGACCCGGGCGGGGCTGAATCTGGATCTGGCGGACCTGAAAAAGGTGGGCCGGCCGGCGGTGCTTTTGTGCTTTGTGCCCGCCAGCTTTGAAATTCTGGGCGCGCTGGTGCTGGCGCCCCGTCTGCTGGGGCTGAGCCTGGCTGAGGCGGCGGTGCTGGGGGCGGTGATCGCGGCGGTGTCGCCCGCGGTGGTGGTGCCCAAGATGCTGCGCCTGATGGACGAGGGCTACGGCACCCAAAAGAGCATTCCCCAGATGATTCTGGCGGGTGCATCGGTGGACGATGTGTACGTGATTGTGCTGTTTGCGTCCTTTGTATCTCTGGCCGGCGGCGAGGGCGTGTCGGCGGTGAACTTTCTGGAGATTCCCACGGCCATTGTGCTGGGGGCCGCCGGGGGCGCCTTGTGCGGCTGGGCGCTGGGCACGCTGTTCCTGCGGGTGCACATGCGGGACAGCGCCAAGGTGGTGCTTTTGCTGAGCGCATCCTTTCTGCTGGTGACGGTGGAAGACGTGATGCCCGCGCCGGTGGGCTTTTCGGGCCTGCTGGCCGTGATGGCCATGGGCATTGCCCTGCAGTACCGCCGGCGGGAAGCAGCGGTGCGGCTGTCGGACAAGTACGCGAAACTGTGGGTGGCTGCGGAGCTGATTTTGTTCGTGCTGGTGGGCGCGGCCGTGGATGTGGGCGCGGCGGCCCGCAGCGGTCTGGCGGCCATCGGGCTGATTTTCGGAGCCCTGTGCTTCCGTATGGTTGGTGTGTTTGTGTGCACCCTGGGCACGGCGCTGTCGAAAAAAGAGCGGCTGTTCTGCATGCTGGCCTACACGCCCAAAGCCACGGTACAGGCGGCCATCGGCTCGGTGCCCCTGGCCATGGGCCTTGCCTGCGGCGAGACGGTGCTGACCGTGGCGGTGCTGGCCATTCTCATCACCGCGCCTCTGGGGTCGGTGCCCATTGAACGAACCTATCGAAAATGGCTGCAAAAGTAATAAAAAAGGCCGGTCAGGCGATGCCTGACCGGCTCTTTTTCTATTTACATCACCTGAGACAAAAGGTACAAAAGCCCGAAGAGCAGAAAATCCAGACCCAGTATCTGCCAAAGGCTCAAATTCAAACCGCCGGAGGATTCCCCGTGCCCGCCAGAAGAAGCATCGGCAGATTTTTTCCCGATGCGGTCAAAGGACTGCTTGTAGTGCACATAGCCGTCCAGACCTTTGCCGTAAAAGCCGTAATCCTTTTTGTCCATACTCAGAACAGGCCGCTGATGACGCCGTTTTCGTCCACGTCAATGCCTTCGGCCGCCGGTTTTTTGGGCAGGCCGGGCATGGTCATGATGCTGCCCATGACCGCCACCACGAAGCCCGCGCCCGCGGACAGGCGCAGCTCACGCACGGTCATGGTGAAGCCTTCGGGCGCGGCCAGCAGTTTGGCGTTGTCACTGAAGGAGTACTGAGTTTTGGCGATGCACACCGGCAGCTTGCCGTAGCCGGCGGCGTCCAGTTCCCGCAGCTGTTTTTCGGCCGCGGCGGAGAAGCTCACGTCCTTGGCGCGGTAAATGCGGCG
>CAUWEK010000177.1:0-1871 GCA_963557435.1 uncultured Dysosmobacter sp. | reverse complement strand
CTTCTCGATGACCTGGCCGTTCTCGCTGATCTCGGAGACCTTGATGCCGTGGGTCACATGGCAGTCCTCCTCGCGGATGATGACGTCCTGGGAGACGTCGACCATGCGGCGGGTCAGGTAACCGGAGTCGGCGGTACGCAGAGCCGTATCGGCCAGGCCCTTACGGGCGCCTCTGGAGGAGATGAAGTACTCCAGAGCGGTCAGGCCCTCGCGGTAGTTTGCCTTGATGGGGATCTCGATGGTCTTACCGGCGGTGTTTGCGATCAGGCCGCGCATACCGGCCAGCTGACGGATCTGCTTCATAGAACCACGGGCGCCGGAGTCCGCCATCATGAAGATGGGGTTGTAGCGGTCCAGGTTCTTCTGCAGGGCGTCGGAGACGTCGTTGGTGGTCTTTTCCCACACCTGCACCACCTGCTTGTAGCGCTCGTGGTCGGTCATGAAGCCCATCTTGTACTGGTTTTCAATGTCCAGAACCGCCTGCTCGGAGGCGGCCACCATCTCGTACTTCTTGGGCGGGATGGTCATATCCGCGATGGAGACGGTGATGGCGGCGCGGGTGGAGTACTTGTAGCCGGTGGCCTTGATGGCGTCCAGCACCTCGGCGGCCATGGTGAAGCCGTGCTTTTTGATGGTGCGGTCCACGATCTGGCCCAGCTGCTTTTTGCCGCAGGTGAAGGTGATCTCGTAGTCGAAGGCCTTCTCGGGATCGCTGCGGTCCACAAAGCCCAGGTCCTGGGGGATGTTCTGGTTGAAGATGATGCGGCCGGGCGTGACCTCCACCACCTTGGTGCGATCCACGCCGTCGATGACCTTGTGCACCCGCACGCCCACCGGGCAGTGGGGGCCGATCACATGGTCGTTGTAAGCCATGAGGGCCTCGTCCTCGCTGGCGTAGTAGTGCAGGGGCTTGTAGGTGGCCTGGCGCTTGCCCTCGGCCTTGGCCTTCTCGTTTTCGGCCAGGAACTCATCAGCGTCCACCACGCTCTGGGCGGTCAGCGCCGTGTCACCGGCGTCCTCGCACCAGATGGTCTCGGCACCCTTTTCCGCCTTGCCCATGCGGTCCATGGTCAGGTAATAGGAACCCAGCACCATATCCTGGGTAGGCACGGTGACGGGGCCGCCGTCCTGGGGACGCAGCAGGTTGTTGGCGGAGAGCATGAGGATACGGGCCTCCGCCTGGGCCTCGGCGCTCAGGGGCACGTGAATGGCCATCTGGTCGCCGTCGAAGTCGGCGTTGAAGGCGGTGCAGTTGAGGGGATGCAGCTTCAGTGCGCGGCCGTCCACCAGCACGGGCTCGAAGGCCTGGATGCCCAGACGGTGCAGCGTCGGGGCGCGGTTGAGCATGACGGGGTGATCCTTGATGATCACGTCCAGGGCATCCCACACCTCGGTGACGCCCTTATCCACCATCTTCTTGGCGGACTTGATGTTGTTGGCGGTGCCGTCCTCCACCAGCTTCTTCATAATGAAGGGGCGGAACAGCTCCACGGCCATCTCCTTGGGCACGCCGCACTGGTAGATCTTCAGCTCGGGGCCGACGACGATAACGCTACGGCCGGAGTAGTCCACGCGCTTGCCCAGCAGGTTCTGGCGGAAGCGGCCCTGCTTGCCCTTGAGCAGGTCGCTCAGGGACTTGAGGGCGCGGTTGTTGGCGCCGGTGACGGCACGGCCGCGGCGGCCGTTGTCGATCAGGGCGTCCACCGCCTCCTGGAGCATCCGCTTTTCGTTGCGGACGATGATGTCGGGGGCGTTGAGCTGGATGAGCCGCTTGAGGCGGTTGTTGCGGTTGATGACCCGGCGATAGAGGTCGTTGAGGTCGGACGTGGCGAACCGGCCGCCGTCCAGCTGCACCATGGGGCGCAGCTCGG
>CAUWEK010000176.1:0-2037 GCA_963557435.1 uncultured Dysosmobacter sp. | reverse complement strand
AAAGATGGAACTGATGACGCCTATCAGCGCTACTGATATCAACAAGGCCGCCGTCCGCCGGAGGGGAAAAACTGTCGCCTCCTCTGAAAAATGGAGGCGGGGCGGAAGATGCCGTTGCATCCTGGCGGCCAACAGGCGTATACTGAGAAAAATCGTATGCTCCGCCACGGGCGGAGGAAGGAGGAAGCGAACTTATGAGCCGAACCTTTAAAAAGGTGCTGGTGGCCAACCGGGGCGAGATCGCCATGCGGATCTTCCGGGCCTGCCATGATCTGGGATTGCAGACGGTGGCCATCTATTCCAATGAAGACATGTACAGCCTCTTCCGTACCGCGGCGGACGAGTCCTACCTCATCGGCGAGAATGAGAGCCCCCTGGGCGCCTATCTGAATATCCCCCGCATCATCCAGCTGGCCAAAAAGCACGGTGCCGACGCCATCCATCCCGGCTATGGCTTTTTGAGCGAGAACGGCGACTTTGCCCGGGCCTGCGAGGAGGCCGGTATCCAGTTCATCGGTCCTTCTTCCAAGGTGCTGGACATGATGGGCGACAAGCTCTCCGCCAAGCAGATGGCCGTGGAGTGCGGCGTGCCCACCACACCGGGCACCACGGAGCCTCTGGAGAGCCGCGAGGCCGCCCAGAAGCTGGCCATGGAGTTCGGCTTCCCCGTCATTTTGAAGGCGGCGGCCGGCGGCGGCGGCCGCGGCATGCGCCGCTGCGACACCGTGGAAGAGGTTGGCATCAACTTCGACCTGGTGAAGGCGGAGGCCAAGAAGGCCTTCGGCAACGACGACATTTTCATGGAGAAGTTCCTGGTGGAGCCCAAACACATCGAGGTGCAGGTCCTGGGCGACAACTACGGCAACGTGGTGCACCTCTATGAGCGTGACTGCTCTCTCCAGCGGCGCTATCAGAAGGTGGTGGAGTTCGCCCCCGCTTTCTCTGTTGCGCCTGAGGTGCGTGAGGCGCTGTGCGCCGACGCCGTGAAGATCGCCAAGCACGTGGGCTATGTGAACGCCGGCACGCTGGAGTTCCTGGTGGACAAGGACGGCCATCACTATTTCATTGAGATGAACCCCCGCATTCAGGTGGAGCACACCGTCACCGAGATGATCACCGGCATCGACCTGGTGCGCTCTCAGATCCTCATCGCCGAGGGCCGTCCCCTGAACGACCCTCTCATCGGCATCACCAGCCAGGACACCATCCGTCACGACGGCTACGCCATCCAGTGCCGCGTCACCACCGAGGACCCGGCCAACAACTTCGCCCCCGACACCGGCAAGATCACCGCCTACCGCTCCGCCGGCGGCTTCGGCGTCCGCCTGGACGGCGGCAACGCCTATACCGGCGCGGTCATCTCTCCCTACTATGACTCCCTGCTGGTGAAGATCACCACCTGGGACAACACCTTCGAGGGCGTTTGCTGCAAGGCGGCCCGTGCCATCAACGAGATCCACGTCCGGGGCGTGAAGACCAACATCGCCTTTGTGACCAATATTCTGAAAAACCCGGTGTTCATCGCCGGCGGCTGCCACACCAAGTTCATCGACGAGACGCCGGAGCTCTTTGAGCTGGACGAGGGCCAGGACCGTGCCACCAAGATGCTCAAGTATATCGGCAACATCGTGGTCAAGGAGCAGGGCGAGCACAAGTTCTACGACGAGCCCCGGTTCCCGCCCGTCACCGGCAACCGGCCCGACGGCCTCAAGCAGATGCTGGACGCTCAGGGCCCCAAGGCCGTGTGCGACTGGGTGCGGGACCAGAAGAAGCTGCTCATCTGCGACACCACCACCCGGGATGCCCACCAGTCCCTGCTTGCAACCCGCGTCCGTACCCGGGACATCATCAAGGGCATGAAGGGCACCAGCGAGATCCTCTCGGACGCCTTCTCCCTGGAGTGCTGGGGCGGCGCCACCTTTGACGTTGCCTACCGCTTCCTCCACGAGTCTCCCTGGGAGCGGCTGGATCTGATCCGTCAGAAGGCCCCCAACCTGCTTTTGCAGATGCTGCTGCGGGGCGCCAACGCCGTGGGCT
>CAUWEK010000175.1:0-2117 GCA_963557435.1 uncultured Dysosmobacter sp. | reverse complement strand
GCTTGGTCTTGATGATCTGCAGAGCGGGACGGACGGTGTCGGCGGTGGAGTAGGTGGCGCCGCCCAGCAGGGCGTCGGCGTAGCCCATCTTCACCAGCATGGTGCCGAAGTAGTTGCCCTGCTTCAGGGCGGCGCGGCACTGCTCCTCGGTCATCTTGCCCTTGCGCAGCTCCACCATGGCGGCGACCATCTTGTCCATATCGGCGAAGTTCTCGGGATCGACGATCTCGGCGCCGCGGATGTTGAAGCCGGCCTCCTCGGCAGCGGCTTGGACCTCCTCGGGGTTGCCCACCAGCACGGGGGTCAGGAAGGTACCGGACAGCAGACGGGCGGAAGCCTCCAGAATGCGGGGATCGGTGCCCTCGGTGAAGACGATCTTGCGGGGATGCGCCTTCAGCTTTTTGATCAGAAACTCAAACATGACAATTCCTCCAGTTATTACTGAATTGGGGTTGTGTTCATACCGATTTCATTATACACGTCTAAATCCAGGGGTCAATTACATTTTCTTCCCCGCCCGCCAAAAATTTACGAAATATTCACCTTTTCTTCTGTTAAATGTGCAAAACTGACAAACGGCGTGCCATATGCTGTGGGAGAAGATTTGTACCCCTCCCAACACGTAGGCGCGTTTTTTCGCGGATTTAGGGCTTGACGAATGCGGAAAAACAAGGTATCATGACAACGGTAACAAATTGTAACTTTTTCAAAAGCGTGATTTTTAGGGAGCGTTTATGAGTAATCAGATCAAGCAGGCCAGCCGGTCCCCGCGGCACAGCCGCACCAGCGGCCGCCGGCTGGCTAGACAGATGCAAAAGGAAAACTCCGTTTTGCGGGATCCCGGGAAGGAGAACGGCGAACGCCGCCGCGCCGCCGTGCAGGAGACCGAGCCCCGGGAATCCAAGGCTGCGGCCGCCGTGCAGACGCCGGAGCCCAAGGCCGAGCCCAAGGCAGGACTGCTGGAGCGGGTGAAGGCGGCCTTTGCCCGGTGGCAGGAGTCCGACGGCGCCAGTGAAAGCCCGGTGGTCCTGGGCTTCCGGGCCGGCAGACGGGAGCTGCGGCGCCTGCGCCGCCGCCTGCGCCACATCCTGCGGGAGAACCGGGCCCACCGTTTCCCGGAGTCCGATCAGGGCGCGGTGCGGCTGCTGCTGTTTGGCTTCAACATGCTGCCCACCTTTGGCAGCCGGGTGCGGGAGGCCGTGTGGGGCCGCCGCAAGCGGGCCATGCATCAGCCCAGCCGGCTGCACACCTGGATGGGAGGACGCAAGCTCCATCCGGCGGCGTTCCTGGGCGCCGGATGCGCCGTGGCGCTGGCCATCGTGCTTTGCTCTTCCTATACCTTCGGCACCACCGTCATTTATGACGGCGAGGCCATCGCCACCGTCAGTTCCCGCTCCGCCGCGGAGGACGCCCGCGCCGACCTGGAGCAGGTGACCGCCTCCACCCTGGGCGAGGACTACACCATCGACGATTCCCTGCTGGAGTATTCCTCCGGCATCATGGCCCGCAGCGAAGTGGTGGACGAGGAGACCTATGAAGAGGACCTGTCCGAGGAGATCGGTCTGGTGACCCAGGCCTACTGCCTGTATGTGGACGGCGAGCTCATCGGCGCCACCCCTTACGAGGGCGCGCTGGAGGAGCTGCTGGCCCAGCTGAAGGACGCCGCCACCGATGAGAACACCATCTCCTGCGAGTTCGCCGAGGATGTGGACATCCGTCAGGAGTATGTGCCCACCTCCGAGGTGATGAACCTGGGGTATCTTGCCGAGACGCTGTACAGCACCAAGAGCGCCGAGGTCACCTATGAGGTGAAGAAGGGCGACACCTGGTCTCAGATCGCCAACAGCCACGGTCTGACCTCCGCGGAGCTGCTGGCCCTCAACCCCGGCTACAATATCGACAAGCTGCAGATCGGCGAAGTGCTGACTCTGTCCGCCTCCGTCCCCTACCTGACCATGACCGTGGTGCGGCAGGAGCGGTACGTGGAAGACGTCATGTACGATATTGAATATACCGACTCCGCCTATTTGTACAAGGGCGACTATGAAGTCACCTCCAAGGGCGAGTACGGCGCCGCCGACGTGGTGGCCAACGTCACCTATGTCAACGGTGTGGAG
>CAUWEK010000174.1:0-2170 GCA_963557435.1 uncultured Dysosmobacter sp. | reverse complement strand
ATTGTGGGCTTGGGCTGCGAGACGACTAAGCCGTACGAGCTGGCTGAGCATGTTCGTTCGCTTTCTGACAAGCCCGTGGAAGTGTTTACCATCCAGGATCTTGGAGGTACGCCCAAGGCAATTGCCTACGGCGTTGCGCTCGCCCGGAAGATGGTTGCCGAGGCGGCGCTTGTGCCTCGTGTCCCTGTTGAGCCCTCCAAGATTGTTCTCGCTACCAATTGTGGTGGGTCTGACGCCACGAGTGGCCTCGCCGCCAATCCAACCGTTGGCGCCTGCTCTGACATCCTGATTTCCAAGGGCGGAACGGTGATGCTGGGAGAGACTACTGAGCTCATTGGTACCGAGCACCTGCTTGGCGAGCGTGCAAAGGACGATAAGGTCAGGAACGACATCTACACGATTGTTCAAGACCTCGAGCATCAATTTATTGCCAACGGTATTGACGTCCGTGGAGCAAACCCGACCCCGGGCAATATGAAGGGTGGCCTTTCTACTCTCGAGGAGAAGGCCCTCGGAGGCATCTCCAAGGGAGGATCAGGACCTATTAACCAGGTTGTTGGATATGGCGAGATCCCGTCTGAAAATGGCCTCGTCATTATGGATACGCCTGGATCTGACATCGAGAGCGTGTCGGGCATGGCCGTTGGCGGTGCACAGGTCTGTATCTTTACGAGCGGACGCGGTAACCCCGTGGGCAATGCTCTCATTCCCGTGATTAAGGTTACGGGTAACCCCGAGACGTACGAATCGATGAAGGAGAACACCGATCTTGATACCTCTGGTGTTATCGATGGCTCTGACACAATCGATTCTCTTGGCGAGAAACTGTACGGCATTCTCGAAGATGTGTGCAACGGCATGCCCTGCAAGTCCGAGGCTTACGGGTTCGATGACTTTGCGGTCTATCACAACCAGGAGATTTGGTGTACCTGCGACCTTTCGTAGGACTTGACGGGCTGTCCGTCGCATTGACCAGTTCGTTTGCATGGAGGTTCTAATGGATTTGTCTTCGCGGGATTCGGCAATTAAGTTTGGTATGGGTCGGTACAGGCAGGCGTCAGGCCTGTTGGAGCAGCTTGGAGATGAGTTGTCTCGCTTTGGCAATAAGGCTCTTGTGATTGCTGGCGAGCGCTCATGGGGAGCTGTGAGAGACCGTCTTGTTCCCGTGTTTGAAGAGTCAAAAATCGAAACAAGCCTTGTGATCTGGAAGGGTGCCTGTTGCGCCGAGGGAGCCAGGGAACTCAGTGACAGGGCGGCAGAAATTGACGCAAAACAAATCATTGGCATTGGCGGCGGCAAGATAATCGATCTTGCAAAGGCAACTGCCGAGTTGTGCGGCGTTGGCGCAACTCTCATTCCCACCAATGTTGCTCAGTGTGCACCGGGGGCATGCACGAGCGTAATGTACACGCCGAATGGGGCCAAGGATGTTACGTGGCGCTATGGGCATGAGGTCAATGGCTGCTACATAGACCTCGACGTGATTGCTCAATGTCCGCCCCGGTATCTTGCCGCTGGGATTGTCGATGCAATGGCCAAAAAGATTGAGATACTGAATGGTAGGCCAAATCTTGACCTAATGGCGACGGATATCGATTTGTATACCGCATATAACCTCGCGTGTTACACCTACGACGTTCTTAATAGTCGCTGGCAGCAGGCCATTGAGGATAACAGAGATGGCCGGGTAACTAAGGCTCTGGATGATGTTGTGTTTGCTGCGGTGCCCGTTACCGGCGTTATATCCAACACTACTAGGGGATACAACCAGACTCAGATTGCCCACGTGATATATGACGGAGTACGAACGCTCTTTACCGAAGAGGCGAAGCAGTCTCTTCATGGGGAGATTGTTGCCGTTGGTCTGTTCTGCCAGCTGCATTTCAATGGATTGGAGAAGGAAGAGGCTGGCCTTAAGAGCATGCTGAGAAGCATGGAAATGCCGCTTACGCTTTCGGATTTGGGCATTAATCCCAAGGAGGAGAACCTTGATGCGCTTGAGCGCTATATTGCTGGCTCGCGCCATTTCAATAGCGAGGACCCGATTGCTAGGAAGAGGCTTCACCGCGCGATGCTCGAAATGATTTAGTTGTCTGCAGCAAGGTGGCAAGATGGGGCCGGGCCAATCTGAGGAAATGGCCCGGCCCGATTTTTGCTGACCAGTTTTATA
>CAUWEK010000173.1:0-2186 GCA_963557435.1 uncultured Dysosmobacter sp. | reverse complement strand
AATCGTTTTGACCATAGTCGGCTCCCTTCTTGTAGATAGGGCCATTGTAGCGTCCCGGGGAAGATTTTGCAACCGCAGCTCATCCGGGACTTTCCAAGAGACACCTTTTTTGCTATACTGAATATACTTTTGGAAAGGCGGTAGAGCCATGAACCTTTGTGATTACGATACCATCCGCGCCCTGCTGGGGCGGCACGGATTCCATTTTTCCAAGTCCATGGGGCAGAATTTTCTTATTGATCCTCAGGTGCCCTACGATATTGCGGCAGCCTCCGGCGCCGATGAGCACTGCGGCGTGCTGGAGATCGGCCCGGGCATCGGTCCCCTGACCGCCCAGCTTGCCCAGCGGGCGGGCAAGGTGGTCTCCGTGGAGCTGGACGCCTCTCTGCTGCCGGTGCTGGCCGAGACCATGGCCCCCTACCCCAATGTGGAGATCGTACCCGGCGACGTGCTGAAGCTGGATCTTGCCGCTCTGGCGGCGGAAAAATTCCAGGGCCTCACGCCCATGGTGTGCGCCAACCTGCCCTACAACATCACCACCCCTATTCTCGAAAAGCTGGTGGAGACGCCCTGCTTTAAGCGCTTCACCGTCATGATCCAAAAGGAGGTGGCCCAGCGCCTGTGCGCCCCGGAGGGCTCCGCCCAGGGCGGCTCCTTCTCGCTGTTCCTGCGCTATTACATGGAGCCGGAATACCTCTTCGACGTACCCGCCGACCGCTTTTTGCCCGCTCCCAAGGTGACCTCCGCCGTGATCCGGTGCGTCCGCCGTTCCCGCCCCGCTGTGGAGGTGGAGGACGAGGCATTTTTCTTCAAGGTCATGCGTGGGGCGTTTTTGCTGCGGCGCAAGACCCTCTCCAACAGTCTCGCCGCCGCTCTGCCCGCCTATTCCCGCGCCCAGATCCAGTCCGCCATGGAGCGCTGCGGCCTTGCGCCCAACGTCCGGGGCGAGGCGCTGACGCTCCAGGACTTCGCCGCCCTGGCTCGCGCCCTGAAAGAGGAGACGTAAAGGTTTTCCTTGTGTTCCACCCCCTGATACAGTATAATAAAGTGTAAATATAGAATCACAGGAGGAGTGTCCATGTCCACGAAGGCCTATTATTCCAGAGATGAGATCGGCGCGGGGAAGGTCGGTTTTTCCAAAACCCGCTCCATTATCGAAGCGCCGTTTTACGGCAACAACGTGATCAAGGTCAACACGCTGCGGGAAGCCTACGAGCTGGCGAAAAACTCTCCCGGCACCGTGGTGACCGACATGCCCGTTTACCGGGGCGAGGAGTTCGGCCTGGAGCCGGACGCCCGGGTGCTGCTTTTTAACGACGGCTCCATCACCGGCCGCTATGCCCCCGCCCGGCGCATCGCCGGCAAGGAGGGCGTGGACTGCGCCGCGCTGGACAAGATCCTCATGGACGCCGTGTATGATACCCGCTGGAAGACCATGTACCACGCCGAGGTGTACATCGGCCTGGACCCGGAGTTCATGGTCAAGGCCCATCTGCTCATCCCCGAGGGAGAGGAGAACATCCTCTATAACTGGATGCTGAACTTCCAGTACCTGTCCGACGAGTACACCCGCATGTATAAGTCCTCCCGTCCCATCGGCGGCGGCACGGAGCCGGACGTGTACATCTTCTCCGATCCCCAGTGGACCGGCGCCCCCGGCCAGGAGGACGTGTGCGACCCCAAGTGCCTGTGCTACTTCAACACCGACTCCAACTGCGCCGCCATCCTGGGCATGCGCTACTTCGGCGAACACAAGAAGGGTACGCTGACGCTGGCCTGGGCCATCGCCAACCGCAACGGCTACGCCTCCTGCCACGGCGGCCAGAAGGAGTATACCCTCGCCGACGGCAGCCATTTCGTCTCCGCTGTGTTCGGCCTCAGCGGCTCCGGCAAGTCCACCCTGACCCACGCCCGCCACGGCGGCAAGTACCCGGACATCAAGGTGCTCCACGACGACTCCTTCATCATCAACACGGATACCTGCGCCTCCATCGCCCTGGAGCCCACCTATTTTGACAAGACCTCCGACTATCCCGTGGACGCGCCGGACAACAAGTACCTCATCACCGTGCAGAACTGCTCCGCTACCCGGGATGCGGACGGGAAGATCGTCTGCGTCACCGAGGACATCCGCAACGGCAACGGCCGGGCCATCAAGTCCAAGCTCTGGTCCCCCAACCGGGTGG
>CAUWEK010000172.1:0-2250 GCA_963557435.1 uncultured Dysosmobacter sp. | reverse complement strand
AGGAAGATGTTCATGGTCTGCTGGGGGATAAATCGCTCATGGGCACCGATCACTGCCGTGTATGGCGTCATCAGGAAATTGACGGCCATGTTGACCACCAGGATCATGATCAGGAGCTTCATTTTCCCAAGCTCGGCAGGAGTGAGGGAACTCTGGTAGAACAAGTCCACATTGCATGCCATGAAGGTGCCGATCACCAGAGTGGCGACGGAGATGGCCCGGAAGACCCACATAAAAAGGCCGAGGATTTTCTCTTCGCCGGTTTGATCGCCCTTGGAGCGGTACAAGATCAGATAACGGCTTACCGCGGAGCCAATGCCCAGGGAGATGAGGGAGAGGTAGCTGGTGAAGCTGCTGGAGATCTTGTAAAGTCCATACTCGCTTTGCCCCAGAAGCTGAAGCATAACGGGCGTGTAAAATATGGGGATCAGATTGCCCAGCAGCAGGTTGAGATAATTCAAGAGGATGCCGGAGCGAAGCTGGCCGGATGCTTTTACCATGGAAAACTCCTTCGCGCTGCGCGGGGATCAGGCCGGAAACAGGGAGTCGAGATCCACTCTGGGGAAGACTTCCAGTTTGCCGCTGCGGGTGGCGTTGAAAACTTGGATTCCTCGCTGGTCGCAGTGCTTTTTCATTGCGATGTAGGTATAGGTGCTCAGGTCTGTGCTGGGGATGACCAGATTCTCCCGGTCGTGGTTATACTGATCGGTAAAATAGTCTTTTACAGAATCGTCTACCACAATATTTCCGTTCAAATCCCGGCTGATGTGGAAATGGTGGTCTACGCCGATCAGATAGATGGTTTTGAAGCCCATATAAGCTGCCAGCTGTGCGGCGGTATACATGACGGTTTGCGCCCAGCAGACGGAGTGGGCAAAATCATCGGTGAACCAAAACTCGGAATCCTTGCTGCCGGCAAGATAGAATTCGTGGGCATTTTGAATGTGAATATCAAAATACCAGCGCATGTTGACGGGGATGAACTTATGAGGCAGAGAAAGGGCATTGACTTCCGCCTGACATCCGGCCAGGATTTGCTCGTCCTGTGAAATGTAATAGGTAGGACGCCAGGGAGTCTGATCGAAGATGTAGTAGACCCGGTTGAACGCAAAGGTGGGATATCCAGCTTTATAGATCCGGGTCAGATCTTCCGCCCGGAGGCTGGGCCCGTTTCCGATGAAAAAGCAGGCTTGTCCGGGGTGGATGTTTTGAAAGCTGTGCAGCGCGCGCCCGGAGGCGGTTCGCTCAAAGTGTCGGCTTTGCCAGCCCTGCGACCGGGAAATCAGGGAACGATAGGGATGGATCATGATGAACACCTCTTGCGGAGAAGAAGTTTTTTGCACTTTTGAAGAAAATTCAAGAGGACAATAAAGTAGTAATTCCCAAATCGATAGGAGACACGATACAGAGGGTGGATGTAACATGTCGCTTGTTTTAAAACCGACTGAAATTCAGCGCTTTTTAAGAAGCGATTGTTCCAACGGTATTTTTCCGCGGTGGAGAGATTGGGAGCTTGCAGGGTGTTGGACAAAACTTTTTCATAAAGATAAAACCGACTGTTATAGAAGATCGGCATCTGCTCTTGCGGTACATGCCATTTTTTCAGATATTCTTCACAGGTATGATTTAACCGACGATAAATGGATAATAAATCAGGGCGGTACTTGTGATCCAGACTCTCAGAATTGCTTTGGACGTAATTATACAAAGGCGCAGTGATGACCAGTATTTTTTTTGTGCTTTCCGCATCCAGATAGGCAAGGTTGAAAAGCCAGTCTTCGCCAAGAGAGAGATCTTCTGAAAAACGAAGATTTTGCTTTCGGATGATGGATGTTTTGTAAAGCTTGTTACATGGAGAAGCATCCATCCACATTTCATGAAGTGTCATAATCTGGGTACGGTGGAATGTAAGGTATGCAGCCTCATGGACAAAGTTTGGCTGGCGGTTTGCATAGTGATAATCTGTTACGGTTTGAAATGCACACCAGACGTTTCCGTATTGTGGATTTTTCTCTGCGGCAGAGAGCAGATCGGCAATATATACAGGTTCAATATAGTCGTCGCTGTCAATAAAGACGACATATTCACCTTTTGCAAAGGAAAGTCCAGCATTTCGTGCAGAGGAAACGCCGCCGTTGGGCTTATGTATAACGCGGACCCTGTTATCCCTTGCTGCGTAGGCATCGCAAAGGGACCCACTTTGGTCCGGAGAGCCATCGTCTACCAGGATCAATTCGAAATCAGGTTCCG
>CAUWEK010000171.1:0-2345 GCA_963557435.1 uncultured Dysosmobacter sp. | reverse complement strand
CTTTGAGACACCGGTGGAGCATGGCGTGGATGCGGAGCACCATGGTGTCCGACAGCTCGTATCCATACTCCGGATGGTCGTGGACCCGGCCTTCTTTTTTCAGCTTCTGGTACAGCTTCTGGATATCCAGCCGGGTGATGCGGGAGATGATCTTGCCGCCTAAGTACGGCTTCACATAGCACCGGATGTACTGCTCGTAGCTGCGCAGGGTGTTGGGCCGCAGGGTGACGGCGCCGTACTCCTCCATCCAGCGGTCCAGATACTCGCCCAGAGTCATGCGGCTGTCCTCGGTGAGCTGCGCGTCCTGATAGAGATCCATGTCCCGGTGGAGCTTGGCCAGCAGTTCCTTTTGTGTCCTGGCCAGCACGTACCGGAAGATAGGCTCGCCGTTTTGCTTGTGGCCCACCACGATGCGGCCCTCCCATCGTCCGTCCTCTCGTTTGCGGACCATACCGTCTCCGGATGGTCTCCGTTTACTCATGCTCGATCACCTCCTGTTCGTCCGATTCCTCTTCTTTGATATAGCGACGCACGCTTATCGCGTTTCCTGTTCCTGCCGGCGTAGCGCCCGTTCCTCTTCATCGTCTTCGAATGAATAGGGCGTCAGCTCTCCGGCAATCCCCAGTGCCAGCTGGAACCCGGCGGTGAAGGACGCCAGGGAGACGTCCTCCCGCAGCTCAATAGCGAGGTCCGTCAGTTTCAGCAGCGTCTCCCGGTCCTGTCGGTCCAGCTTGTCCCGTAGTGTGAGACGCAGCGCTTCCAGCTCCCGGCGGATCTCTGTGCAGTCAGGCTCTTGGAAGAACCGCTGATGCAGTGCTCTCATGTAGTCGTTCATGTGTGCCGCCTCCTTCTTTTGCAACACACAATACCGACTTGCTTGCGGAATAGCCAGAGAGATACGGCACTGTTAAGAGAAAGTTATCATTTGCTTTTACGTGAGATCGTCGTCCTCCGGGCCGTCGTCCAGGAAGAAGCGCGCGCTGTCGTCCGCCATGAGACCGTCCCGCTCTCGGCGGGAGCTTTGCAGGAATGTGGGAGCGCGACCCAGGCGCTTGACTTCCTGAGCGCAGTCCGTCTGGATGGCGCGGATCTCGCTGTCTGGCACCTGCGCTATCCGCGCCAGGATGTGCGCCATGGTGGCGATTTCCACCGACAGTTTGTACTGCCCTGTGCCCAGAGATCTGCATAGTGACTCGAACCGCTCCATGGGCACTTGGCTTCTTCCGCCCAACATGGAGAGTTCCCGGGACATCAGATGGGAGCAGTAGAACTCAATGGCCTGCTCCACGAAGTCATTGCGGGAGCCGACGCCGGCACGCCGCAGATTGTCGTCGCATAGTTTCAGGTGCCGCGGGGTTACCGCAAGCCCTGATTTTACCCGTTTTTCTAACATTTCCGGTCCTCCTTCCGGTACCAATTCGGATCACGTTGGAAACGGCCCTCAATCCTCTGCCGTTTCCCGATTCGTTCAAATGAAGAGCACCCTATTTGGTACCAAACCGCCAAAACCGCCGCGGTCAACGGTACCCCGGCCCGCATTGCGGGTCCGGTGTTTTTGGGGCGAAACGGTACCTTTTAGGTGCACGCCCCTTTATCTTGTCCCAAATTCGGCCGGCCGAAAGGACACCAAATAGGGCGGAATCCTATGGGGGAGAGGGGGAGGGCGGAAAGCGCTCCCCCTGCCCCCACAGCCGCTTCACACGCCCTCGGGATGTACTTCAGGCGCTGGGATGGGGTTGTCCTGGCCGGGCGCACACAAGGGCTCACAGCGCGTCTCCGGCGCACCGCCTCCGGCATACCGCCGCCGATTCAGATTACGGAACTCCCGGAGGTTTCGGATGATGTCGTCTTTCAGCATCTGGTCGCACAGCATCACATTCCAGATGGTGCGCTGGAAGCTGCCGCGCACTTCTCCCAGGCATCTGTGCGCGAGGGTCTTTTGTTCCTCCGTGAGATCGCCGCGGAACGGATCGGCCATGTACAGCGTCAGTGCTTCCTCTGGCATAGGCGTCCCGTGGAGAGCCTGCCACTGGGTCTGGATGTACTGCCTGGCCACCAGAAAGTACTCTGCTGATGCATGGGGGTCTTGCTCCAGGATCTGATCCAGCAGATCCGCCAGGATGGTCATAGGGCAGCACCTCCTTTCGGGGCGGAAGCGGACAGGCGTTTTTTCACCCTCTGTTGTTCCGCGGCAGCATCCAGTGTCGCCAGCTGCCGCTGGTGATGCAGCTCCACTGCATTTTGCACCGGGAGGATGGTGTAGCGGAGACTACCGTTGCGCTCTTTTCCGTTGGCGTCCAGCACCATGGTGCGGTTGGTGGCGATGAGCCCGGCCGCTTCCAGCT
>CAUWEK010000170.1:0-2357 GCA_963557435.1 uncultured Dysosmobacter sp. | reverse complement strand
AGCTGGCGCACATGGGCGAAGTCCCGCAGGTGCAGCAGGGCGATGCCGTCGGTCTGGGGCGGGAGCCCTGTGCGGCTGGGCAGGAAGCACACGCCCACTCCGCAGCGGACAAAGTCGCACAATGTGATGGGATTGTCGCTTTCGGCCACGATGCGGGGGGAGAAGTTCACCTCGTTGCAGGCGTTTTGGATGATCTTCGCCCAGGGGCGGTCCCGCCGCAGGCTGACAAAGGGGACGCTGCGTACGTCGGACAGCCGGATGGACTCCGCATGCGCCAGGGGGTGGCCTGCCGCCACGGCCAGCACCACGTCCTCCCGCAGCAGAAGGCACGAGCTGCGGGGCAGCACCTCATCGCCCACCAGAGAGTCGATGAGCATGTCATAGCTGGGCTGCTCCGTCTCCCGGAAGATCCGCTGGGTGATCTCAAAGCGCACATCCGGACATACGGCCAGAAAATCCGCCAGCAGCTGAGGCAGCAGGGCGGTGGCGGAGTGGACACAAAGCTGGATGCGGCTCTCCGGTCCGGTCTTCCGGGCGTCGATCTCCGCCCGGGCGTCCTGAAGGGAGGAGAGGATCTGCCGGGTGTAGCGCAGCAGGATCCGGCCGTTTTCGTTGAGCCGCATCCGGCGGCCATCCCGGTCGAACAGGGATACGCCCAGCTCGTTTTCCAGGTTCCGGATGGTCCGGCTCAGGGCGGGCTGCGCCAGATTCAGCCGCTGTGCGGCCCGGGTCATATGCTCCAGCTCCGCCACGGCCTGGAATTGTTTGAGTTGAAAAATCTCCATGTGACGCACCTCTGTTCGCAAGCGGAAAACGTTTTTAGCCGGTTTTTTTGTACAGTATCACAGAAAACAACAAAAGTAAATATAGAATTTATTGAAATCATAACTTGCAGCTATCAATTTATCACCATAAAGTGTTAGACTGGCAAAGATATTTTTGCTATATTGTCAAAATAACACCACTTATAAAAAAAGACGGCGTAAGCCGTCTTCAGCGGTCGTGTTGAAAGGACGGGATAATATGGTGCAGTTTGATCCTTTGAAGTATTCCTTCGCGTCTCACAGAAATGTGGTCTATGCCAGAAAGGGCATGGCCTGTTCCACGTCTCCCATCGCCTCCCAGGTGGGATTGGAGATCCTCAAGTCCGGCGGAAACGCCATGGACGCGGCGGTTGCCATGGCCACCACGCTGCCGTTGGTGGAGCCCACCGGCAACGGCCTGGGCAGCGACTGCTTTGCCCTGGTTTGGAGCGCCAAGGACCAAAAGCTTTTCGGCCTGGATGGCTCCGGCGTGGCACCCATGGCCCTGTCCGCAGAGAAGGTGAAAGAGGCAGGCTACACGGCGGTTCCCGTGAACGGCTGGCTGCCCACCATGGTGCCCGGTGCGCCCAGTGCCTGGGCGCTGCTGCGCCGCCGGTTCGGCACCAAGACCATGGCGGAGCTGATGGCCCCGGCCATCCGCTATGCCCGGGAGGGCTTCTGCATCCCTGTGAACGTCTATAAGCAGTGGAAGGCGGAGACGGCCCGCTTCACCGCCGCCGCGGAGAAGGAGCCGGAGGTATTTGGCCCCTGGGTGAAGTACTTCACCAAAAACGGCAAGACCTACGAGGCCGGCGACACGTTCTATAACCCCGACTTTGCCTCCACGCTGGAGTCTTTGGCTGCGAGTGACTGCGAGAGCTATTACCACGGCGAGATCATGCACAAGATCGTGGACTTCTCCCGCAAGACCGGCGGTTTCTTCGCTGAGAGCGACTTTGAGAACTATCAGGCCCAGTGGGTGGAGCCCATCTCCGTCAACTACAAGGGCTATGACGTCTTTGAGATGCCCCCCAACGGTCACGGCATCACTGCTCTCATGGCGCTGAACATGCTCAAGGGCATGGAGCTGAACGATGAGCGGGAGACCGCCGACGTCTACCACAAGATGATCGAGACCACCAAGCTGGCCTTTGTGGATACCAAGAAGTTTGTGGCCGATCCCCGCTACATGCGCACCAAGGTCTCCGACATGCTCTCCGACCGCTATGCCGACGTCCGCCGCGCACTCATCACCGACCAGGCCATCTATCCCGAGGCGGGCGATCCCTCCTGCGGCGGCACGGTATACTTCTGCGTGGCCGACGGCGAGGGCAACATGGTCTCCTTCATCCAGTCCAACTACAACCGTTTCGGCTCCGGCATCGCCGTGCCCGGCACTGCGATCACCATCCAGGACCGGGGCGCCAACTTCTCCCTGGACCCCGAGAGCGACAACTATCTGGAAGGCGGCAAGAAGGCCTACCACACCATCATCCCCGGCTTCCTCTGCAAGGACGGCAAGGCTGTGGGGCCCTTCGGCGTCATGGGCGGCTT
>CAUWEK010000169.1:0-2405 GCA_963557435.1 uncultured Dysosmobacter sp. | reverse complement strand
CGAGGGCGGAGCCCCCGCGCCCCAGGGAGAATAAGACGGAAAGTCCCGCCGTCCGCAAACGCGGGCGGCGGGATTTTGCCGTTTGCCGCCGGTGCGCTGCGCCGGGCGGCAAGTACATGAATGTTTAGGAGAATGGCCTATGGGAATCTTTGACGGCGTGCTGCTGGCCAGCGATTTTGACAACACCCTTTTGAATACGGAGATCCCCCGCCGCACCGGCGCGCCGGTGCCCCGGCTGTCGGCGGGGAACCGGGCGGCCCTGGAGTATTTCATGGCCCAGGGCGGCCGCTTTGCCCTGGCCACCGGCCGGGCCCTGGCGGCCATCGAGAAGCTGGTGGACGACATCCCCACCAACAGCCCCGCCGTCATCTGCAACGGCGCGGCGATGTACGATTTCCAGGCCGGAAAGTATCTGGACATCATCATGCTGGACGAGGTGGTGAGCCAGCGGTGCCAGGAGGTGCTGGAGCGCTTCCCCACCACGGCGGTGGAGGCCTACCCGTTGGAAAACGTCATCCACGCCGTACGGCCCAACCTCTATACCCGCCAGCATGAGCATGTGACCCATGTGGCCGTCCACGAGGACGCGTCCATCATGGACATCCCCCGGCCCATGACCAAGCTCATGTTCGAGGACTGCCACGAGACGCTGCTGGACATCCGGGCATTTCTGCTCTCCCAGCCCTGGATCGGCGGCTACGAGGTGTTTTTCTCCGACCGGACCTTGCTGGAGATGACGGCCCGGGGCGCCTGCAAGGGCGGCATGGTGACCCGCCTGGCCCAGCGGCTGGGCATCGGGGCATCCCATGTGTACTGCGTGGGAGACGAGGCCAACGATCTGAGCATGCTGGCCATTGCGGCGGAGGGCTTTGCCCCGGCCAACTGTGTGGAGGCCGTGCGGCAAAGCGGCGCCACTGTGGTGGCCGACTGCGACCACGACGCCCTGGCGGACGTGGTGGCCCGCCTGGAGAAGAAGTACCGCTGAGATGGCCCGGCCCCGTTTGGGGTATGCGTCCATATGAAACCGGACACCCCCGGAGGAAGCTTCCTCCGGGGGTGTTTTTTGCGGCCGGAAAAAAATTCTGCCGCCCCTCTTGACAAATCCCAAAACTGTGCTATTGTATTAATCACTTAATACAACAATACAAACGTGGAAGGAGGGGCGTGATGAAATGGCAGATCTCCAATGACGCGCCGGTCTACGCCCAGCTGATCGAGCAGATCCAGGTGGGCATCGTCTCCGGCGTGTTTGCGCCGGGGGAACGGCTGCCGTCGGTGCGGGACCTGGCCACGGAGGCCGGGGTGAATCCCAACACCATGCAGCGGGCTCTGGCGGAGCTGGAGCGGTGCGGGCTGGTATACAGCCAGCGTACCGCAGGCAGATTTGTAACGGAGGATCGCACGATGATCGAAAACGCGAAACGGGAGCTGGCCCGGCGGCACATCCGCACCTTTGTGGAAAACATGGGACGCCTGGGCTATCGGGAAGAGGAGATCGTGTCGCTTCTGCGGCAGGAGACCAATGAGGAGGGAGAACAGCATGTCGGTTCTGGAATGTAAGAATTTGGGAAAACGATACGGCCATGTCCAGGCCCTGGAGGGTGTGGACCTTGCGGTGGAGCCGGGCCGCATCGTGGGCTTGCTCGGCCCCAACGGCAGCGGCAAGACCACGCTCATCAAGCTGGCCAACGGCCTTTTGACCCCCACGGAGGGGCAGGTGACCATCTGCGGCATGGCGCCGGGGAAGCAGACCCATTCCATGGTGAGCTACCTCAGCGAGCGCACGGCCATCCCCACCTGGATGTCCACGTCCCAGCTGATGGACTTTTACGCGGACTTTTACCCGGATTTCCGGCCCAAGGCGGCCCAGGAGATGCTGGAGCACCTGCAGATCCGTCCGGGCCAGCGCATCAAGCAGATGAGCAAGGGCACCCGGGAGAAGGTGCAGCTCATCATGGTCATGAGCCGCGCGGCCAAGCTCTATCTTCTGGATGAGCCCATCGGCGGCGTGGACCCGGCCACCCGGGACTACATCCTCTCCACCATCATCGGCAACTACGATCCCGAGGCCGCGGTGGTGATCTCCACCCACCTGATCGCCGATGTGGAAAAGGTGCTCGACGAGGTCATCTTCATCAACCAGGGCCGCCTGGTGCTCCACTCCTCCGTGGACGAGATCCGGGAGGACAAGGGCATGAGCGTGGACGCGCTGTTCCGGGAGGTGTTCAAATGCTGAGAAAACTCTTGAAGCACGAATTCCGTGCCACCGGGCGTATCATGGGCCCGCTGTACCTGGTGCTGCTGGCCACGTCGGTGGGCATGCGCGTGTCCATCCAGGTTTTGAACCATGCGGACAGCTACCTCCTGCGGATGCTGGGAGCCCTGCTGGCCCTGGCCTATGTGGT
>CAUWEK010000168.1:0-2459 GCA_963557435.1 uncultured Dysosmobacter sp. | reverse complement strand
AGCGGCTCCAGATAGATCTCGTCCGCCATGGCCTGGTCGGTCATGATGGTGGCGGGGTTGGAGTTGCACAGCACCACGTTGACGCCGGCTTCCTTCAAAACCCGGCAGGCCTGGGCGCCGGCATAGTCGAACTCCGCCGCCTGGCCGATGACGATGGGGCCGGAGCCGATGACGAGAACTTTTTTAATACTGGTATCAAGAGGCATTACAGCGCACCGCCTTTCATCACATTCACAAACCGGTCAAAGAGGAACGAGGTGTCCTTGGGGCCGGTGCACGCCTCCGGGTGGAACTGCACCGTAAAGGCCCGCAGGTCCGGGTAATCCATGCCCTCACAGGTCCCGTCGTTGGCGTTGACGAAGGACACCCGGCCGCCCTGGATGGTGGCGGCGTCCACGGCATAGCCGTGGTTCTGGCTGGTGATGTACGTCCGCGCGCCGGCGGTCTCCCGCACCGGCTGGTTCACGCCCCGGTGGCCGTACTTGAGCTTATAGGTGGCGCCGCCAGCGGCCAGAGCCGTCAGCTGGTGGCCCAGGCAGATGCCGAAGATGGGCACGCGGCCCAAAAGCTTTTGGATCTGGGCGATCTCAAAGGTGTTTTCCGCCGGGTCGCCGGGGCCGTTGGAGAGCATGACGCCGTCGGGATCGGCCGCCAGGATCTCCTCGGCGGTGGTGGAGGCGGGCAGCACCGTCACCGTGCAGCCCCGCTTCTGGAGCTCCCGGACGATGTTGCGCTTGGCGCCGTAGTCGATAAGGCTCACCCGGAAGCGCTCTTCCCCCTCCGCCGGGTGGACGGTGGGCTGGGCACAGGTGACGGCGCGCACCACGCCGGTGACGGCGTAGGTCTTCACCGGCTCCAGGTCCTCCGGCACCTCATCGCAGATGGTGGCATTCATGACGCCGTGCTGGCGGATGATGCGGGTCAGCTCCCGGGTGTCCACGCCCCAGAGGCCCGGCACCCCCTGCTCTTTGAGGAACGTATCCAGGTCGCAGTCCGTGCGGAAGTTGGACGGTGCCTCGCACCACTCCCGCACCACGTAGCCCTTCACGCAGCACGCGCCCTCAAAGTCTTCCCGGATGATGCCGTAGTTGCCGATGAGGGGATAGGTCTGCATGACGATCTGCCCCGCGTAGCTGGGGTCCGTCAGCGTTTCGATGTAGCCGCACATGCCCGTGGTGAACACCAGCTCGCCCACGGTGTCGCCCTCCGCGCCGAACCGGATGCCCTCAAACACCTGTCCGTCCTGTAACACCAAGTATCCTTTTTTCATAGCCGCCTCCCACTTCAGACCGCAGTTCGTCTATTTTACTCTATTTTATGACATTATGAAGCGTTTTCCCGCCGCCGTCAATGGGCCGCCGCCCTGCCGGGGATAGACTTTTTCGCAAAAGGTACTACTTTTTTTGTGCATTTCCTGTAAAGGTCGACCTATCAGGCCCGCAGCGGCGGCGCCGGGCCCCCTGCCCTGCCGCTTCTTCCGTTGCAACTTGCCCGGCGGCAGGCTATAATGGAGAAAACGGCCGAAAGGAGGCGACGGCATGGCCAAGCATCTGGAAAAGTTCACCAAGCCCTTTCAGGAAAGCCGCATCCCCTTTTTGCTGACGGAGGTCATCACCGACGGCAGCGGCACCATGGTAGACCTGGTGTGCCGCTTTGCCAACGCCCCCGCCGCCGCCCTGCTGGGCGACACGCCCCAGGCCCTGCGCCGCCGCCGGTTCACCCAGCTTTACCCGCCGGAGCGGCTGGAGGCCTTCGCCCCCCTGGCCTCGGTGGCCTTTTCCGGGTCGTGTGCCAGCCTCTGCTATCAATCCCCGTCAGGGACCGCCCTGCAGGTGGTGTGCTACCAGGTCATGTACGGCGTGGTGGCCTGCTTGCTGGAGGCCCGGGAGGGCCCCGTGGCCGACACGCCCGCCCTGCCGCCGGACGCCTTCCCCTGCGCCGCCTGCGTGCTGGAGCTGAGCCGCCAAGGGCTGCGGTGCCTGTCGTTCAACCAGCATCTGGTCCAGCTGACCGGCTGGGACCAGCGCCAGCTCTATGACCGCTTTGCCCGGGACTTTTCCGCCCTCATCTGCCCGGAGGACTGGCCCGCGCTTTTGCAGTCCCTGCTGGACGCGGGCCGGGAGAAGCTGCCGTTTCGCCAGGAGGTGCGCCTTTCCTGCCGGGACGGCAGCGAGGTCTGGGTGGATTTCCGGGCCCGGCGCAGCACCGAGCCGGGGGTCTTCTGCGTGCTGCTGCCGGAGATCCAGCCCGCCCGGCAGCACCGGGAGCAGCTAAAGCGCCAGCAGTCTTTGCTGGAGGAGTCCCGCCGCGCCATGGACGGATTGCTGCGCACCCTGCCCGGCGCCTTTTTGACGGCCTATCGGGGCCCGGACGGCCCCACGGAAGTCACGGCCGTCAGCGGGCGGCTGGCCCAGCTGCTGGAATTGCCCATGCCGGAGCTGACGGAGCGGCTGCGATCC
>CAUWEK010000167.1:0-2529 GCA_963557435.1 uncultured Dysosmobacter sp. | reverse complement strand
AGTGGACAAGAACGAAACCTGGCGGGACTTCTTCTACACGGAGCTGACCACCGGCCTGCGCCGGGGTGAAATCTGCGGTCTCATGTGGAAGGACTTCGACGCGAGCACCGGAACGCTGAAGATCCTCCGCTCTGTGAATGCCCCCAAGCGAGGGGAGCTGGAGATCGGCGAAACCAAAACGGAACGAGGCAGGCGAGCCATCCGTCTGCCGCCCAGCACCATCCAGCGTCTGAAGGAGCGGAAGAAACACTCTGTCAGTCAGTGGATCTTCCCGGACCCACTGGCACCGGAGAAGCCGGTGCGCCCCAGCGCCGCCTACTACTGGATGAAGGTACTGCTAAAAGAGGCGGGACTGCCCCACATCCGGTTCCATGATCTGCGGCACACCTTCGCCACCCATGCTCTGGCCAGCGGCGTGGATGCTAAGACCCTCTCCGGAATCCTGGGCCACACCAATGCCTCCTTCACGCTGGACACCTACACCCATGTGACACCGGACATGCAAAAAGCCGCCAGCGATGTGGTTGGCGGCTTTCTGAAAGATCTGCTGGGAGAGGAGTTGAACCCGTGGCAAGGAAACGAAAAAACGGAACCGGCACCATAAGGCAGCGCAAGGACGGCCGCTGGGAAGGCCGTGCCGTGGTAGGATACGATGACAAGGGCCTGCCCAAGACGAAAAACGTGCTGGCCAAAAGCAAGCATGAGTGTCAGGAAAAGCTCACCCGGCTGATGGAGTCGGTAGGCAGCACCAAGTCCGAGAAGATCCGTGCCGACATGCCTTTCGGGGAATGGGTGGACTTCTGGTATCAGACCTACGTCAAGTCCGGTCTCCGCCCCACCACGCAGCACACCTATGAGACCAATATCTACCAACACGTCATTCCGCAGCTGGGCCAGATTCCGCTGTGCCAGCTGACCCAGAAGGATCTCCAGCAGTTCTATGCCCACCTGAAAAAGGAGGGCCGGCTGATCCGCACCGATCTCTACGGCAAGGGTCTCTCCGACCGGATGGTGCGGATGTGCCACGCCAAATGCCGGGCAGCCCTGGACCAGGCTGTGCAGGAGAACCTGATCCGGACCAACCCGGCAATAGGCTGCAAACTGCCGCCCAAGCGCGGGCGAGAGATGCAGGTGCTGTCCCGCCAGGAACTCCAGCGGTTCCTCATGCAGGCCAAGGCGGATGGATACTTCGAGCTGTTCCTGCTGGACCTGTCCACGGGACTGCGCCGTGGAGAACTGCTGGCCCTGCAATGGTCCGACCTTGACCTCGATGCCGGGACACTGTCTGTGACCAAGCAGATCTATGAAGTGAATGGAAAGATGCAGATAAGCATTCCCAAAACCAAGGCCTCCATCCGCAAGCTGGTACTGCCGCCTGCGGTGATAGCGGTATTCCGGGAATATCAGAAAACGGCCAAATGCCGCTGGGTATTCCCCTCGCCCATCAAGGAGGATGCGCCGCTCACCCCCGGCTCCATGCTCCGGCGCCTCCATGTGACGCTGGAATGGGCACAGTGCAAACAAATCCGCTTCCATGATCTGCGCCACACCTTCGCTACCATGGCATTGGAGAACGGCATGGATATCAAGACTCTCTCCGCCATGCTGGGCCATGTGTCGGCGGCGACCACGCTGGACATCTACACCCACATCACCGGCGACATGCTCAGCGAAGCCGCCGCCAAAATCGACCGAGGCTTGGGCAATGAAGTGGCGGAGGACACTTCGGAGACAGCGCAGAACCCCCTCGCCGACTTCAAGCCGGTCATGCGGCGCATTAGAAAGCCCGGCACTGGCTGCATCAACGAACTCAATGACCACCTCTTCGAGGGACGCTACTCCCCCACCTGGCCGGACGGCACGAAGCATTCCAAATGCGTCTATGCCCACACCCGTGAAGAGTGCGAGGAAAAACTGAAGGTGCTGATCCAGCAGATGAACGCGGAGCGAAAGGCCATCCTGGACCGGATGCATGGGATCGTCTCGCCGGATAAGCTCACCAAGAAGCAGCGGCAGATCTGGGAATATATGCGGCTCCACCCAGACGAGACGAATTACAGTGTGATTGCCAAGGGTGCAAAGGTGACCCGGCATACAGTGGCGAAGCATTATGAGGTGATACGGGGAATGGTAGAGAGGTAGTGTCAAGTATTTTCCGTTCTTTGATTTGCAGGCCCCGTGATGAATGAAGTCAACCAGCAGTCGAGGCACTCCCAAGAGCAGCCTCCAGGTGCTTCATATTCATGCACTTCTTGTGGCCCCACTGGGTACCGGTCACATGGGGCAGCCGGGTACAGGCCAGCATAAGGGCAGAGTTGTCATCCGGGAAACTGTTCTCCACACGGGTACGATGGTAGATCCCGCGGTTCAACCGTTCAATTTCATTATTGATGCCGATATGAGTCCAATGTTCACTTGTAAAATCGCAGAAAATCAGCGTTTCCACTTCTTTTTACATATTTCTTATCGGTTATCATTCAGATGGAAAAGCAGAAGTTTGTCCTCTTAAATTGAAGAAAATGTGTCATT
>CAUWEK010000166.1:0-2556 GCA_963557435.1 uncultured Dysosmobacter sp. | reverse complement strand
GCCCTGGGCATCAAGGAGCAGCTGATCTTCCCCGAGATCGAGTACGACAAGATCGACAAGATCCGCGGCATGGATGTGGTCATCTGCACCACCGCGCACACCGATGAAGAGGCCCGCGTCCTGCTCGAGCAGGTCGGCGCACCCTTCGCCCGCTAAGGAGGAAGAGTCAAATGGCTAAGAAATCTATGATCCTGAAGCAGCAGGCTCCTGCCAAGTACTCCACCCGGAAGTACAACCGCTGCAAGCTCTGCGGCCGTCCTCATGCCTATCTGCGGGACTACGGCGTGTGCCGTATCTGCTTCCGCGAGCTGGCTTACAAGGGCGAGATCCCCGGCGTCCGCAAGGCCTCTTTCTAAGAGCGCCCGGACCACTACTTTTGTAACCGAGAGTTTTTGATATGGAACTCTGGTGATACGGATGGCGAAAGGTCATGACCAATTGGGCACCACGCGCGAGCGGACTGCTCCATTGGCCATGATACCTCGCTGCCGGAGCGGCCCATAAGGGACGCAACTCTAAAAATAGGAGGATTTATTATGCATATCACCGATCCTGTTGCGGATATGCTCACCCGCATCCGCAACGCCAACAGTGCCAAGCACGACACCGTGGATGTCCCCGCTTCCAACATGAAGAAGAGCATCGCTCAGATCCTGCTGGACGAGGGCTACATTAAGAACTTCCAGATCGTGGACGACGGCACCCAGGGTGTGATCCACATCACGCTGAAGTACAACGCCGGCAAGGAGAAGGTCATCTCCGGCCTGCGCCGTGTTTCCAAGCCCGGCCTGCGCGTCTATGTGGGCGCCGACGAGCTGCCCCGCGTGCTCCGCGGCCTGGGCATCGCTATCATTTCTACGTCCAAGGGCGTCATGACCGACAAGAAGGCTCGCGAGCTGCATGTCGGCGGCGAGGTCCTTGCATTTGTGTGGTAAGGAGGGTATTGAACCATGTCTAGAATTGGCAGAATGCCCATTACCGTTCCCGCCGGCGTGACGGTCACCGTCGCCGAGGGTAATGTGGTTACCGTCAAGGGCCCCAAGGGTGAGCTCACCCGTGCGCTGCGCCCTGAGATGATCATTAAGCAGGAAGGCAACACGATCACCGTGGAGCGTCCTTCCGACGACAAGCTGCACCGCAGCCTGCACGGCCTGACCCGTACGCTGCTCCACAACATGGTCACCGGTGTTACCGAGGGCTACAAGAAGGAGCTGGAGGTCAACGGCGTTGGCTATCGTGTGGCCAAGGAGGGCAAGAACCTGGTCATGAACCTGGGCTTCTCCCATCAGGTGATCGTTTCTGAGATCGAGGGCATCACCATCGATGTCCCCGCTCCCAATAAAATCGTGATCAACGGCTGCGACAAGCAGGCTGTGGGCCAGTTTGCCGCAGAGGTCCGCGAAAAGCGTCCTCCCGAGCCTTATAAGGGCAAGGGCATCAAGTACGTTGATGAGGTCATCCGCCGCAAGGTCGGTAAGACCGGCGGTAAGAAGTAAGGAGGTGTGCCGCTATGATTAAAAGACCCAATACCAACGCGCAGCGTCTCAAGCGTCACAAGAGAGTGCGCGCCAAGATCTCCGGCACTCCCGAGATGCCGCGTCTGAATGTGTTCCGCAGCGAGGCCAACATCTACGCCCAGGTCATCGATGATGTCAACGGCGTGACCCTGGCTTCCGCTTCCTCTCTGGATAAGGCCATCGAAGGTTACGGCGGCAACGTTGCCGCTGCCACTGCTGTTGGCAAGCTGGTGGCCGAGCGCGCCAAGGCCAAGGGTATCGAGAACGTGGTGTTCGACCGCGGCGGTTACCTGTATCACGGCCGCGTGAAGGCTCTGGCCGAGGGCGCCCGCGAAGGCGGCCTGAAATTCTAAGGGAGGAGGAACGACAACATGCCTAGATTTGAAAGAGAGCAGAGCGAGTATATCGAGAAGGTCGTTTCCCTGAACCGTGTTTCCAAGACCGTCAAGGGCGGCCGCGTGATGAAATTCTCCGCCCTGGTCGTCGTTGGCGACGGTAAGGGCAAGGTCGGCTACGGCCTGGGCAAGGCCGCTGAGGTCCCCGAGGCAATCCGCAAGGGCATCGAGGCCGCCAAGAAGAACATGATCACCGTGACTCTGGCCGGGACCACCATCCCCCACGAGACCATCGGTGTGGCCGGCGCCGGCCGCGTGCTGATGAAGCCCGCTGCCCCCGGTACCGGCGTTATCGCCGGCGGCGCCGTGCGTGCCGTCGTGGAAGCCGCGGGCATCAAGGACATTCGTTCCAAGTGCCTGCGTTCCAACAACCCCAACAACGTTGTCGCCGCCGCTTTCCAGGGCCTCAAGAGCATGCGTGGCCCCGAGGAGGTCGCCCGCATCCGCGGCAAGAGCGTCGAAGAGATCGTGGGTTAAGGAGGCGCTGAACATGGCAAACTTAAACATTAAGCTCGTCAAGAGCCTGAACGGCCGCCTGGAGAAGCAGGTTGCCACCGCACATTCCTTGGGCCTGCGCAAAATCGGTGACATCACCGTGCAGCCCGACAACGACCAGACCCGCGGCAAGATCGCCAAGATCGGCT
>CAUWEK010000165.1:0-2565 GCA_963557435.1 uncultured Dysosmobacter sp. | reverse complement strand
TAGGTAGTGCCAACACAAAGGACAGCTCTTTATGAGCTGTCCTTTTTTATTTGTTATGTTTTACCTGCTTTTGTGGTAACAATATTGACAGGGGATAGTAATGCATGGAAATTGAACGAAAATTTTTAATTAAACAGGTGCCGGAACATTTGGATCGCTATCCGTGTACGCCTATGGAACAGGCGTATATCTCCACAGAGCCCGTTATTCGGATCCGCCGCAGCGGGGAGCAGTATTGGCTTACATGCAAAGGACCCGGGCTTTTGAAACGGGAGGAGTTTGAGCTGCCTTTGACGGAAGCAGAGTATGGATCACTCCTTTTGAAAACAGAGGGAGCACCGATCGTGAAAGACCGCTACGAGATCCCGCTGGGAGAACACCTCGTCCAACTGGATGTTTTTCAGCCGCCCCTTGCACCTTTGATGATGGCAGAAGTGGAGTTTTCTTCAGAGGAGGAAGCAGCGGCGTTTTGCCCGCCGAATTGGTTTGGTGAAGAAGTGACTCAGGATCCCTGCTATACCAACGCCTATCTGAGCCGCTGCCTGCTTCGTGCGGCGCAGGCGAGCCTGATCCCCGGACGCTATCGTCATTTCAAGGGCGGAGAATATCAGTTATTGTGCACGGCCACCCATTCAGAGACCCAGGAAACCATGGTGGTATATCGGGCTTTGTATGGGGAAAAAGGGCTCTGGGTGCGTCCTGCCGCCATGTGGAGCGAAGAAGTATGCCGAGATGGATACCAGGGGCCAAGATTTTACCCCATTGACGAAGAGGCGTGAGGGACGAAAAATCTCCAATCAGGCAACCTGCCTGTATACTGGGAAAAGAACATAAGTGAGCGCCGCCGTACCGTATCTTATAGGTGCAGCGGCGCTCACTTATAGAAAAAAGCGCCCGGAAATTTTCCGGGCGCTTTTGATCAAGACACGATAGAGGTGCCGGTTTTTCCGGCGATACCGTCCTTGGCCTTTTCCAGCAGGGTGATCAGCGCCGTGCGGCCGGGCTTGGACTCGGCGAACTTCACAGCAGCCTGTACCTTAGGCAGCATACTGCCGGGAGCGAACTGACCCTCTGCGGCATATTGCCGAGCCTGCTCAGGGGTAAGACGGTCCAGCCACTGCTGATCGGGCTTGCCGAAGTTGATGGCGACCTTCTCCACGGCGGTGAGGATGATGAGCGCATCCGCGTCCAGCTCCTCCGCCAGCAGTTCAGAGGCAAAGTCCTTGTCGATAACAGCACCGGCACCCTTGAGGTGGTTGCCTTCGGTCTTGTAGACAGGGATACCGCCGCCGCCGCAGGCAACGGCTACCTGTCCGGCAGCCAGCAGGGCACGGATGGTTTCAATTTCGATGATGGACTTGGGCAGGGGAGAGGCGACACACCGGCGCCAGCCGCGGCCGGCGTCCTCCATGACGGTATTGCCGCGGCGGCGCATTTCCTCCGCCTCCGCCTCGGTCATGAAGGTACCGATAGGCTTGGAGGGATGATCAAAGGCGGGGTCCGCGGGGTCGACCTCCACCTGGGTGAGGATGGTGGCCACGCTCTTGTGGATGCCGCGGTTCAGAAGCTCTTCCCGCAGAGAGTTCTGCAGGTCATAGCCGATATAGCCCTGGCTCATGGCGGTACACACGGACATGGGGGCCATGGGATGGGTGGGATCCTCACGGCTGAGGGTCGTCATGGCGATGTTGATCATGCCCACCTGGGGGCCATTGCCGTGGGCGACCACCACCTCATGCCCTTCTTCGATCAGGTCCACGATGGCCTTGGCCGTGTGCTTCACAGCTGCCATCTGCTCAGGAAGATTCTTGCCCAGTGCGTTGCCGCCCAGGGCGATCACAATACGCTTACCCATATAGGTCGACCTCTTTTCGTAAAATTGAAAATAAAAAATACGTCGGGAATATGGGGACCATATTCCCGACGTACAGGCTCAGCAATCAGAACAGCTTGCGCTTTCCGCCATTCTCCATGGCCATCAGAGCGGCGACGGGATCCTTCACCTTGCTCATCATGATCATGGCAGCGATGACATAGGGCTTGTAGCTGGCTTCCTTGTACAGGGGCTCGATGTAGCGGTCGAACACGGAGTTGTCAACCTCACCCTCCTTGCAGCTCAGGCCGGTGATGTCGGCGGGCAGGCAGTGCATGTACAGGGCGCTGCCGTTCTTGGTGCGCTTCATCATCTCCTCAGAGCAGGTCCAGTTCTTGAACTGGGCGTTCTGAGCCAGCAGCTGCTTTTCCAGGGCGTCGATGCCGGCCTGGTCGCCAGCCTGATAGAGCTTGGTGCGCTGCTCCATGGCGGCGAAGGGAGCCCAGGACTTGGGATAGACGATATCGGCGCCGTCGAAGGCCTCTTCCATGGTGGCGACCTTCTTGTAGGTGCCGCCGGTGGCAGCAGCGTTCTTGCGGGCGATCTCCTCCACCTCGGGCATCACGTCATAGCCCTCGGGATGAGCCAGCACCACGTCCATGCCGAAGCGGGTCATCAGGCCGATGACGCCCTGGGGACCGGACAGGGGCTTGCCGTAGGAGGGAAAGTAGGCCCAAGTCATGGCGATCTTC
>CAUWEK010000164.1:0-2736 GCA_963557435.1 uncultured Dysosmobacter sp. | reverse complement strand
ACCGGTGCATCTCCGTCAACTCCCTGGAGGCCCGGGTCCCCTTCGGCGACCTGGATTTTGTCAAGTACGTCATGTCCATCGACCCGGCCATGAAGCGCAACACCTACGGCATAGGCAAGTACCTGCTGCGCCACGCCTTTGAAAAAGACCACCTGCTGCCTGACTCCATCCTCTGGCGCCAGAAGGCCGCCTTCTCCGACGCCGTGGGCCACTCCATGGTGGATGACCTGAAGGCTTACGCCGAGGCGCGGTACACCGACGCGGAGTTCGAGACCCGGCGCTGGAAGTACGCCTACTGCACGCCCTTTACCAAGGAGAGCCTCCTCTACCGGGAGATCTTTGAAAAATACTATCCCGGCCAGGCGGCCATGATCTGCGGCTACTGGATGCCCAACCGCAGCTGGCCCGGCTGCGACGTGGACGATCCCTCCGCCCGTTGTTTGTCAAACTACGGCGAGAGCGGGAAGTGAAAGCCGCGATTTTTATAGGTATTACCCATTGCGTTCCGGCGATTTTATGGTACTCTTTATAGTAAGAAACAGAGGAGGATGAACGTATGAGCACCACACCCAAGCTTCCCGAGCTGTTCGGGAGCATGGTTTTCAATGAAGAGACCATGAAAGACCGGCTTTCCACCGCGTCTTACAGCTCCTGGAAAAAATGCATCACCGACGGCACGTCGCTGGACCTGGCCACCGCCAACGAGATCGCGGAGGCCATGAAGCAGTGGGCCGTGGAAAAGGGCGCCACCCATTTCACCCACTGGTTCCAGCCCATGACCGGCATCACCGCGGAAAAGCACGAGGGCTTCATCTCCCCCGTGGGCGGCGGCAAGATCATGATGGAATTTTCCGGCAAAGAGCTGGTGCGCGGCGAGTCCGACGCCTCCTCCTTCCCCTCCGGCGGTCTGCGGGCCACCTTTGAGGCCCGGGGCTACACCGCCTGGGACCCCACCTCCTTCGCTTTCATCAAGGAGGGCACCCTCTGCATCCCCACCATCTTCTGCTCCTACGGCGGCGAGGCTCTGGACAAAAAGACGCCTCTGCTGCGGTCCATGGACGAGGTGAGCCGCCAGGCCGTGCGCATCCTGCGCCTGTTCGGCGACACGGAGACCAAGCGCGTCACCCCCCAGGTTGGCCCCGAGCAGGAATACTTCCTCATCGACAAGGCCCTGTATGCCAAGCGGATGGACCTGCGGATGACCGGCCGCACCCTCTTCGGCGCCAAGCCCCCCCGGGGCCAGGAGCTGGATGACCACTACTACGGTGCCATCAAGCCCCGGGTTGCGGCCTACATGAAGGACCTGGACGAGACACTGTGGGCCCTGGGCGTGCTCAGCAAGACCAAGCACAATGAGGCCGCCCCCTCCCAGCACGAGATGGCCCCCATTTACACGGACGCCAACGACGCCTGCGACAAAAACCAGCTGACCATGGAGATGATGAAGAAGGTGGCCGACCGCCACGACCTGGTCTGCCTGCTCCACGAAAAGCCCTTTGCCGGCGTCAACGGCTCCGGCAAGCACGACAACTGGTCCCTGGGCACCGACACGGGCAAAAACCTCTTCCGCCCCGGCTCCACGCCCCGGCAGAACGCCCAGTTCCTCCTCTTCCTGGCGGCCTTCGTCAAGGGCGTGGATGAATACCAGGACTTCCTCCGGGCCACTGTGGCCTTCGCCGGCAACGACCACCGTCTGGGCGCCCTGGAGGCTCCCCCCGCCGTGGTGTCCATCTTCCTGGGCGACGAACTGGGCGCGGTGGTGGACTCCATCATCCACGGCACCGAGTTCAAAGAGCCCGGCAAGCGCACGCTGCAGATCGGCGTGGATGTGCTGCCGGCCATCAGCCTGGACAACACCGACCGCAACCGCACCTCCCCCATGGCCTTCACCGGCAACAAGTTCGAGTTCCGGATGCTGGGCTCCTCCCAGTCCATCTCCGGCCCCAATATCGCCCTCAACACCATCATGGCCGAGGAGCTGGAGCAGTTCGCCGACCAGCTGGAAAAGTCCGAGAACTTCCAGGAGGACCTGCAGGCCCTCATCAAAAAGACCTTTACGGAGCACCAGCGCATCATCTTCAACGGCAACGGCTACGACGAGGCCTGGATCGCCGAGGCGGAGCGCCGGGGTCTTTGCAACTTCACCTGCACCGTGGACGCCCTGCCCATGTATACCGCCCGAAAGAACATCGACCTGTTCGTCAAGCACGGCATCTACACCGAAGGGGAGATCAATGCCCGGGCGGAGATCCACATTGAAAACTACACCACGGTCATCTCCATCGAGGCCAAGACCATGGTGAGCATGATCCGCCACGAGATCCTGCCCGCCGTCTCCTCCTACTCCGGTGCCCTGTGCACCCGGGCGGCGGAGAAGAAGTCCCTGGGCATCTCCTGCGGCTTTGAGACCTCCACCGCCGCCCAGATCTCGGATCTTGCCGATCAGCTCTCCGACATCTGCGGCAAGCTGGAGCACGACATCGCCGCCACGCCCGCCGAGGCCACGCCCGCCATGGTGTACAGCCACGACGTGCTGACCCCGGATATGCAGGAAGCCCGCCGGATCGCCGACCAGCTGGAGACCCTCACCGCCAAGGACTACTGGCCCTTCCCGGTGTACTCCGACCTGCTGTTCTCCGGGGGACCTTATAAAAGCATCAAAAGCCGCCCGCTCCTTTGGGCGCGGGCGGCTTTTTCCGTGCCGGGCACGGTCAGAGGATCACATCGAAAAACAGG
>CAUWEK010000163.1:0-2867 GCA_963557435.1 uncultured Dysosmobacter sp. | reverse complement strand
CGGTTGGGGCACACGTCGGCGCAGACCTGGCACACCACGTTGCAGGTCAGGCACCGGTCGCCCTCGCACTTGGCGCTCTCGCAGAGGATGCCCTTCTTGGCGATGGCCTCGGCGCGGGTGGCCACGGCCTTGGCGGGGATGGAGAACTGGTGGGCCTCGCCGATGACGGCGTTGGCGAAGTACTGGGCGTCGGCAATGCCCTCCACCACGGTGGCGGGGCCGCGCATGGCGTCGCCGCCCACGTAGACGCCTTCCACATTGGTCTTGAAGTTGGGGATGCCCTTGGCGTCCACTTCAATGCCGTTGCCGGTGAAGAGGTCGCTGTCCACCTTCTCGCCCACGGCGGCCACCACGGTGTCGCAGGGGATCTCCACCATCTCGCCGGTGGCCACGGGCTTGCGGCGGCCCTTTTCGTCGGGATCGCCCAGCTTCATCTTCTCGCACACCAGCTTGCCGTCCTTCTGCTCCACGGGAGCCACCAGCTCCAGGAACTGCACGCCGTCGGCGATGGCCAGCTCCAGCTCCTCGGCGTCGGCGGGCATGTACTTCTTCGTGCGGCGGTAGACCAGGGTGGAGGACTTCGCGCCGGCCCGCAGAGCGGCACGGGCAGCGTCCATGGCGGTGTTGCCGCCGCCAACCACGGCCACATGGCCCAGGGATACTTCCTTGCCGGCCTTCATGTCCTTCAGCCAGCCGATGACGCCCACCACGTTGCCGGGGATGTCCAGCTTGCCGGGCTTCCAGGCGCCCACGGCGAAGAAGATATGGGTGTAGCCCATGGCCTTGAGCTCAGAGACGGAGGGAGCCTCGGTGTTCAGCTTCACTTCCACGCCCATCTTCTCCATGAGGGCCACGTCCTTGTCGATGGCCGCGTCGGAGATACGGAAGGCGGGGATCACCTGACGCACCACGCCGCCCAGGGAGCCGGTACGCTCAAAGATGGTGACGGGGATGCCGGCACGGCCCACGAAGTAGGCAGCGGACATACCGGTGGGGCCGCCGCCGATGACGGCCACCTTGGCGCTGGTGGCGGCGGGGGCGGGAGCCTTTACCTTGGCCATGTAGGCGTCGTAGCCACGCTCGGCGGCCACCAGCTTGGTGGCGCGGATGTTCACCGGCTGGTCATAGAAGTTGCGGGTGCACTTGGTCATGCAGTTGTGGGCGCAGATGGTGCCGGTGATGAAGGGCAGGGGATTCTTCTCGGTGATCAGGCGCAGGGCGGAGGCGTACTCACCCTTGCGGCACAGCTCGATGTACTCGGGGATGTCCTGATGGATGGGGCAGCCGCCCTTGCAGGGCGCGGTGAAGCAGTCCATCAAAGGCACCTTCTCATAGAGCTTGCGGCGGGGCAGGGGCTTGATGGGCTTGACATGGTACTTGTCGGACCGGGCGGCCAGGCACAGCGCCTCGATGGCGGTCACGTCCACGCCGGTGAAGGGCTTGAAGTCCATGGCATCCAGCTTGTCGCCGATCTGGGTGAAGCGCTGGTAGCCGCCGGGCTTCAACTCCGTGGTGGCCATGGTGATGGGCCAGATGCCGCAGGCAAAGAGCTTGTCGATGTTGAACGCGTCGGCACCGCCGGCATAGGAAAGGCGCAGCTTGCCGCCGAACTCCTTGGCCATCATAGCGGCCATGGTGGTGGTCAGGGGGAAGAGGGACTTGCCCGCCATGTACATCTCCTCGCTGGGCAGCTCTCCGGCCTTCACATCCACGGGGAAGGTGTTGGAGAGCTTGAGGCCGAACTCGAGGCCGTGGGCACCCGCCAGGGCCTGGAGACGGTGGAACATAGGCACCGCGTCGCAGTACTGCAGGTCCTCCTTGAAGTGGTGGTCGTCAAAGGCGATGTAGTCATAGCCCATGGAGTCCAGAATGGACCGGGCGGTCTCATAGCCCAAAATGGTGGGATTGCACTTGACGAAGGTGTGCAGGTGCTTTTTCTCAATGAGGTAGCTGGCAATGCGCTCGATCTCGTCGGGCGGGCAGCCGTGGAGGGTGGAGACCGTCACGGAGCCGGAGACATGGGGGGTGATGGTGTCGATATAATCGGCCTCGGCGGGGAAGAACTCCTTCAAAACGGCGATGCACTCCTGGAAGATGGGCGTCTTGGAGGCGTCCACCATGCCGTCCAGGAAGGTGTTCACCTTCTCGCCCTGGATGCCGGCCAGATCGTAGCCCACGGACATGTTGAATACGAACCCGTTGGGGTCGCCCAGGCCGTACACCTTGGCCATGATCTTGCACGCGCACCAGGCCTTGACGTACTCCTCAAAGGCCTGCTGGACATAGAGCTCCGTGGACCACTCACAGTTGTAGCACTCGTCCTCTGCCAGAATGCAGGGGCGGTTGATGCAGGCGGCCAGGTCCGCGCCGTCCATCTTCTGGACGGTCTTGAGCTCGAAGAACCGGGCACCGCCGAAGTAGCTGGCGATGATGTTCTGCGCCAGCTGGGTGTTGGGACCGGCAGCGGGGCCGAAGGGGGTCTCGATGGTCTCACCGAAGATGGGCAGCTTCTTCACGCCGGCCTTGTAGGGGCGGTGGACGCCGAAGACGGAGCCGTCCCGCTGATATTCAGTAGTGACCCAGGTCATCAATTCCCGGAAGGGAATGGGGATCATCAGTTCAGACATACGCTTTTTCCTCCTCAAAAATACTCCTTGCTTTTAGGTGATGGGCCGCTGGGCGGCACCGGCAGATGGCTTAGTATTCGCAGTGGTTGAGCTTGCCCCAGAGCTTTTTACTGGCCTCCAGGATATGGGCATTCACGGCCTCTTCGTCGATATCCACCAGCTGGCGGTCCTTCATGAGGATCTTGCCGTTGATCATGGTGGTCTGGCACTGGCGGCCGGTCATGCCGAAGAGCATGTGGC
>CAUWEK010000162.1:0-2877 GCA_963557435.1 uncultured Dysosmobacter sp. | reverse complement strand
TCCTCACCAAGAAGGATACCAAGCGTACTCGTCGTCTGCGTGCCGGCGGCTATGCCGACGCCACCAATGTGGACGCCGTCCGCAAGATGATCCCCTACAAGTAAGATACGAGACGTTTTAGAATAGGAGGCTTTTGAAATGGCTAGAGTTAAGGGCGCGATGATGACGCGCAAGAGAAGAAATAAAGTTCTGAAGATGGCCAAGGGCTACTGGGGTTCCAAGTCCAAGCACTTCCGGGTTGCCAACCAGGCTGTCATGAAGTCCCTGAGCTACGCTTACACCGGCCGCCGGCTGAAGAAGCGTGACTTCCGGTCCCTGTGGATCACCCGTATTTCCGCCGCCTGCAAGATGAATGGCATGAACTACTCCAGCTTCATGCACGGCCTGAAGGTCGCCGGCATCGAGATCAACCGCAAGATGCTCTCCGAGATGGCCATCAGCGATCCCGCTGCGTTCACCCAGCTGACTGAGATCGCCAAGAAGGCCTGATCTTTACCTTATTATATAATAAGTGTAAAAAAACGCGCTCCGGCTCTGCCGGGGCGCTTTTTTCGTTGACAGGGAAGTGGGGTGTGATATGATAAAATAAAGAGAAATTCCATCATTTGGTACTTGCATGGGAAAGGAGCGCGGCATGAAAGAAGCATTGCTCAATCTGGTGTACGGATTCCCGGTGTTGCTCCCCATGTTCCTGGCGGGCTCCATGGCCCGCTTCACAAGGCGCGGAAAGCCCGGCGGCTGGCGCATTACGGCGCTGGGGGCGGCTGTCACGGCGGTGGTCTGGCTGATCGCACTGGTGCTGAGCCGGAACGGCAGCGAGCTGCCCGGTCTTGCGGCGTACTTTGCTGCGGGCTTCCCGGTGGGGGCGGCAGTGTGCGGCATCGGTCTGCGGCTGCGCCGCATGGACTGATGATGCTTTCCTGAAATGAAAAAGCGCCTCCCGGTCCAAAGCCGGGAGGCACTTTTTTATGCTTTCGGGGCCTCGCAGAAATAGGGGCCGCAGTCTTCTTCGTGGGGCTGAACGTAGGTCCAGGTAAAATTCCGGTCTGCGATGTACCAGTCGCTGCCGGGAATGGCACCCCGGTCCGTGGGCAGAGCGGCTACCTCCTCCGGCGTCACCGGGCGGGTGCGGTTCACGCCCTCCGGCGGATACTCATTATAAAAGAGATACCATTGTTCATCCTTGCGGGCTTCCAGGGCGTTCCGCGCCTCGTCACCGCTCAAGTGGGGCACCAGCTCCCAGGAGAAGAGGTGCCAGAGGTAGTTGCCCTCGGCCAGCACGTGTTCGCCCAGATCCTTTTCGGAGACACCGGCGGCAAAGACATCCAGCCACCGGTCCGCTGCCCGCTCCGGCTCTGCGGGGAAGGGTTCCACCCAGCCCTCTTCCATGGTGGCCACGCACCGGTTGATGGGCTGGCCCAGCCCATAGAACTTGGCCTCATAGTCCGTCATGACGCCCACGGGGCCGTTGGCGTGCAGGTCCCGGGTCACCTCGGAGAGGGTAAAGCCGAAACGGGGGATCTCCTCCACGGAGAACTCAAAGAGGGGCTGGTTGTCCGTTTTGAAATGGATCTGTCCGCCGGGCTTGAGCACCTGCCGGTAGAGCTTGAGGAAATTGCCGTGGGTCAGGCGGCGCTTGGCGTGGCGGTTGCTGGGCCAGGGATCGCAGAAGTTGATGTAGATCCGGTCCACCTCGCCGGGAGCGAAAAAGTAGGGAAGCTGATCGGCGTTGGCGTCCACAAAGAACACGTTGGTAAGTCCCGCGTTCACGCACCGCTCCATGGCGACCACCATGGCGTCCGGCACCCGCTCCACGGCAATGAACAGCACGTCCGGCTCAGCGGCGGCGGTGCCGGCGGTGAAGCGGCCCTTGCCGCAGCCCAGTTCCAGCCGCAGCTCCCGGGCCTGGGGCATCAGCTCCCGCCAGTGCCCCCGCCGGTCATAGGGGTCACGGATGAGAAAGGCGCCGCAGCGCTCCATCCGCGGCACCAGATTTTTCTTTTTCCGCATGCGCATAAAAAATCCTCCTGGATCTATTTTCGTGTAATTCCACAATCCCTTGTGGCGGCTTCCCTATTTTAGCACAGGAAATGCCCCCTGTAAATGCCAATCCGGCGGGGAAGAAGGGGGGCTGAAACGGGGTATGCGTTAATGTCTTAACAAAATTGTATAAATTTTAACGAGTATTTTGTGTGAAGTGTAAAAAAGCGAAAAATGGCGGCAAAATGCACAATTTCTACTTGATAAATTTATGACACACCCCTATAATAGACATTGTGAGTAAATTGGCAAACTTAAGATTTGCTCGGTTTTCCCCCACAAGGATCAATGAGACAAACCAATGTGAACAATTGAAATAACAGGAGGAAAAATCATGAAAGTTGCTATTTTTGGCGCCGGTACCATGGGCAGCGGCATTGCGCAGGTCTTTGCCGCCAAGGGCCACACCGCTCTGATGTATGCCAGCTCCACTGCTTCTGCACAGAAGCACAAGGATAAGCTGGCCGCGTCTCTTGCCAAGCGCGTTGCCAAGGGCAAGATGACCCAGGAGGCTGTGGACGCTCTGCTGGCCAACATTCTGGTGGAGGAGAAGTCCGCCTGCGCCGATGCTGATCTGATCATCGAGTGCGTCAAGGAAGACATGGCCACCAAGAAGGAGCTGCTGGGTGAGCTGGACGGCATCTGCAAGGACGACGCCATCTTCGCCACCAACACCTCTTCTCTGTCCATCACCGAGATGGGTCTGGGCCTCAAGCACCCCGTCATCGGCATGCACTTCTTCAACCCCGTTCCCAGCATGAAGCTGGTGGAGATCATCCGCGGTGCCAACACCACCCAGGAGACCTTCGACTTCGTGTACAACCTGTCCAAGGAGAT
>CAUWEK010000161.1:0-2925 GCA_963557435.1 uncultured Dysosmobacter sp. | reverse complement strand
GCGACGCCATCAACACCGCCATGCGGGAGCTGTTTTTGCAGATCGTCTACGGCCGGACCCAAACCGCGTTCTCCGAGGGCGGATTGCCTGTGGGCGCTTCTCTGGAGGATCTGGGCAAGGGCCTGCGGAGCCAGGTGGGCACCATGTTTGCCACCAAGGCCAAGGGTCCCCGCTACCTGGAGATGGCAGAGGGCTACTGCACCCGCATCGCCCTGAACAAGGACGATGAGATCATCGGCTATGAGTTCGTGAACCTGGGCAAGATGATGGACGCCATCAAGAAGGGCGTGGACGCCAACGAGGCCCTGGAGGCCGCCAAGGGCCGCTACGGCCAGTTTGACGCCGCTGCCAAGTATATCGACCCCCGTCACGAGTAAGAAAAGGAGGAATTGACCATTATGGCTCTGTTTGAAAGCTACGAGAGAAGAATCGAGAAGATCAATTCCGTCCTGGCTCAGTACGGAATTTCCAGCGTGGAGGAGTGCCGGGAGCTGTGCAAGGCCGCCGGCTTCGACCCCTACGAGATCGTCAAGGGCATCCAGCCCATCGCCTTTGAGAATGCCGGCTGGGCCTACTGCGTGGGCGCGGCCATCGCCCTGAAAAAGGGCGTGAAGACCGCCGCCGAGGCCGCCGAGTGCATCGGCGAGGGCCTCCAGTCCTTCTGCATCCCCGGCTCTGTGGCCGAGGACCGGAAGGTGGGCCTGGGCCACGGCAACCTGGGCGCCATGCTGCTACGGGATGAGACCAAGTGCTTCGCCTTCCTGGCCGGCCACGAGTCCTTCGCCGCCGCCGAGGGCGCCATCGGCATCGTCCGCAACGCCAACAAGGCCCGGAAGGAGCCCCTGCGGGTCATCCTCAACGGCCTGGGCAAGGACGCCGCCCAGATCATCAGCCGCATCAACGGCTTCACCTATGTGCAGACCCAGTTTGACTATTATACCGGCGAGCTGAAGATCGTCCGGGAGGTCCGCTACTCCGAGGGCGAGCGGGCCAATGTCCGTTGCTACGGCGCTGATGACGTCCGGGAGGGCGTGGCCATCATGCACCACGAGGGCGTGGACGTGTCCATCACCGGCAACTCCACCAACCCCACCCGCTTCCAGCATCCCGTGGCCGGCACTTACAAGAAAGAGTGCATCGAGCAGGGCAAGAAGTACTTCTCCGTGGCCTCCGGCGGCGGCACCGGCCGTACGCTGCACCCGGACAACATGGCCGCCGGCCCTGCCAGCTACGGCATGACCGACACCATGGGCCGGATGCACTCTGACGCCCAGTTTGCCGGCTCATCCTCCGTGCCCGCCCACGTAGAGATGATGGGCTTCCTCGGCATGGGCAACAACCCCATGGTGGGCGCAACCGTCGCCGTGGCCGTGGCAGTTGCCGAGAGCCGGAAGTGAGGAAAAAACGGAGGAAACCCGCTTTTTCCTGAAGACCGATCAAGATATGAGACATGCCCGCTTCATCAGGAAGCGGGCATGTTCTGCGTTTTTGGGGGCGGAAAGAGTCGATTGAGCGCCCTGCCGCCAAGCGGCGGAGAAATCCCGCCTTCTTCCGGAATGATCCGCCCGCGCGGTGCCGGTCACCGGATTTTGTTGCGAAAAATTACGCAAGGTTATGATAACAATACCGCATTTGATGCAGATTGCACAATAGGTTTCACTTGTGTTAAAAGGGGACTGAAACTATTGCACAAATTGCGCCCGCATTGTAAATTGTTCATGCAAAGCGGGAAACGCAATGGGGATGCCGGCATAGAAACAGGAACGGCTAGCCACTGTCTGTGGGCCGGGATCTCCGGCAGGGACCTGCTTTGACAACGCAGGCGGACGCATCCGCCAAATTCAAAAGGAGGAAACCCAAATGAAGAAGTTCCTTTCTCTGGTACTGGCTCTGGTAATGACCATGTCTCTGGTCACTGTCAGCGCCGGCGCCAAGGGCTTCACGGATGACAGCAAGATCCAGTACAAAGAAGCTGTCGACGTGATGTCCGCAGCGAAGGTTGTCGACGGTTATTCCGAAGGCGACTTCCGTCCCGACGCCACCCTGACCCGTGGCGCCGCCGCCAAGATCATCTGCAACCTGATCCTTGGCCCCACCACCGCAGCTGAGCTGCACGCAGACACCGCTCCCTTCAAGGACGTGCCTGTGAACCACACCTTTGCCGGTTACATTGCGTTCTGCGCGAAGGAAGGCATCATCAGCGGTTACGCTGACGGCGCATTCCGTCCCGCCGCAACCCTGACCAGCTATGCGTTCATGAAGATGCTGCTGGGCGCTCTGGGCTATGACGCCGAGGTCGAGCAGTATGTGGGCGGCAACTGGTCCATCAACGTTGCCAAGCGCGCTCTGAACATCGGTCTGGACGACGGCCTGAAGGGCGACTTCAACGGCATCAAGTCCGTGACCCGTGAAGAGGCCTGCCTGTACGCTCTGAACACCCTGACCGCCGACATGGTGGAGTATGATGCCCGCACCAACATCAACGTTGGCGGCGCCGAGGTCTTCATCGCCGGTTCCGAGGCCTAGGTTATGGAGAACAAGGGCAAGACCGACGGCAAGGTGTTCGAGAAGGACGGCGAGATGCAGTTCGCCGAGATGTACTTCGACAACCTGAGCGTCAAGAAGGGCACCGATGATTTCGAGCGTCCCTCCAACGTGTGGAAGAACAAGGCTGAGGAGATCGGCACCTACGCCGACGAGGCCGACCTGACCTACACCGCCAAGGTGGAAGTGGGCGACATCTACAAGGATCTGGATCTGGGCTCCACCGTGGACAAGAAGAACGTTTCTGCCTATGTCAACGGCGTGGAGGACGAGGATCAGTCCTACGCCATTAAGAAGGGCGACGACAAGAACGAGTACGGCGCTAACGGTGTTCTGACCGAGGTCTTCTATGACAACGATAACGATACCGTTACCGTGACC
>CAUWEK010000160.1:0-2947 GCA_963557435.1 uncultured Dysosmobacter sp. | reverse complement strand
TCTTCCCCTTCGGCGACAACGTGGAGCGCGCCCGCAAGTCCGGCGTGCAGTACATTGCCGAGCCCGGCGGCTCCATCCGGGACGATCACGTCATCGAGACCGCCGATAAGTACAACATGACCATGTGCTTTACCGGCATGCGGCTGTTCCACCACTAACTCGTCGCAAGCTGCGGATCGCCAGTGCCCGGGCTGCGCCCGAGCTCTGGTTCCAACTAGTGACATCGGTCACTGGTGAACGCCGCCCAAATCGTCTGTGCGGCAGCATCTTCTCCGGCCTCGCCTGGGGCCGGTGAGCAGGATAGCAGGAGGAGTGAACTATGAAACTTCTGGTCGTGGGCGGCGGTGGCCGCGAGCACGCCATCATCAAAAAGCTCCGGGAGAACCCGGAGGTGGAGACCATCTACGCCCTGCCCGGCAACGGCGGCATCGCCGCCGACGCCGTGTGCGTGCCCCATATCGGGGCCAAGGACATTGGCGCCATTGTGGACTTCGCTGTAAGCCACCAGGTGGACTTCGCCGTGGTGGCCCCGGACGATCCTCTGGCCCTGGGCTGCGTGGACGCCCTCCATGAGGCAGGCATCCCCTGCTTCGGCCCGGACGCCAAGGCCGCCCGCATCGAGTCCAGCAAGGTCTTTTCCAAAAACCTCATGAAAAAGTACGGCATTCCCACCGCCGACTACCAGGTGTTCCATGACCCCAGGGAGGCCATGGCCTATCTGGAGGGCGTCTCCTTCCCCATCGTCATCAAGGCCGACGGTCTGGCCCTGGGCAAGGGCGTGCTGATCCCCCAGAACCTGGACGAGGCCCGCAGTGCCGTCAAGACCATCATGGAGGACAAGGCTTTCGGCGACTCCGGCAACGAGATCGTCGTCGAGCAGTTCCTCACCGGCCCGGAGGTCAGCGTCCTGGCCTTCACCGACGGCACCGCCATCCGTCCCATGGTCTCCTCCATGGACCACAAGCGGGCCGGGGACGGCGACACCGGCCTCAATACCGGCGGCATGGGCACCGTGGCCCCCAACCCCTGCTACACCCCGGAGATCGCCAAGGTGTGCATGGACACCATCTTCCTGCCCACCCTGGCCGCCATGCGCGCCGAGGGCTGCCCCTTCAAGGGGTGCCTGTACTTCGGTCTCATGCTCACCCCCGACGGTCCCAAGGTCATCGAGTACAACTGCCGCTTCGGCGACCCGGAGACCCAGGTGGTGCTGCCCCTTTTGAAAACCGACCTTCTCACCATCATGCAGGCGGTGGAGAATGAGACATTGGGCCAGCTGGACGTGGCGTGGCACGACGGCGCCGCCGCCTGCGTCATCCTGGCCTCCGGCGGCTACCCCGCCCACTACGAAAAGGGCAAGACCATCACCTTCCCCGCCGCCTTCCCGGAAAACGTCACCTGCTACCACGCCGGCGACAAACTGGTAGACGGCTCACTGGTCACCAGCGGCGGCCGGGTGCTGGGCATCACCGCCGCGGCGCCCACCCTGCGTCAGGCCCTTGCCGACGCCTACGCCGCCGCGGACACCGTCTCCTTTGAGGGAAAATATCTGCGCCATGATATCGGCCGCCGGGCTCTGGCGGCACTGGAGGGACAGTAAATGGTACGACGTGTGTATGTAGAAAAAAAGCCCCATCTCCGGCAGGAGGCCGCGGGGCTCTATCAGGAGCTGCAGACGCTGCTGGGCATCACCCGCTTGAGCGAGGTGCGGCTTTTGAACCGCTATGACGTGGAGGGTCTGGACGAGGAGACCTTTGCCCGGGCCGTGCGCACCGTGTTCTCTGAGCCCCAGGTGGACGATGTGTCCGCCGCCCTGCCCGCCCAGGACGCCGTGGCCTTCGCCGTGGAGTACCTGCCCGGCCAGTTCGACCAGCGGGCCGACTCTGCCCGGGCCTGCATCCAGCTCATGACCCAGGGAGAACGGCCCACCGTCCGCACCGCCAAGGTATATCTCCTCTCCGGAGAGCTGACACCGGAAGACGTGGAGAAGATCAAACACTACGTCATCAACCCTGTGGAGGCCCGGGAGGCCAGTCTGGAGCCGGTCAACTCCTTGGCCATGGAAGTAACCCAGCCCGAGCCCCCCGACGTGCTGCGGGGCTTCATCGCCATGGGCGACCGGACGTTGGAGGACCTCATTTCCTCCCTGAGCCTTGCCATGGACGTGGAGGATCTCAAGTGCTGCCGGGCCTACTTTGCCAAGGAGGGCCGGGACCCCACCATCACGGAGCTGCGGATCCTGGATACCTACTGGTCCGACCACTGCCGCCACACCACCTTCTCCACCGTGCTCACGGATCTGACCTTTGACGACCCCGCCGCAAAGGCCGCCTATGACCGCTATCTTGCTGTCCGGGAGGCCACGAACGCCGGGGAAAAGCCCATCACCCTCATGGACATGGGCACCCGTGGCGCCAAGTACCTGAAAAAGTCCGGCGCCCTGACGGACCTGGACGAGTCCGAGGAGATCAACGCCTGCACGGTGAAGATCGACGTGGACGAGGATGGGGAGAAAAAGCCCTGGCTGCTGCTGTTCAAAAACGAGACCCACAACCACCCCACGGAGATCGAGCCCTTCGGCGGCGCGGCCACCTGCATCGGCGGCGCCATCCGGGATCCCCTGGCAGGCCGCGGCTATGTGTATCAGGCCATGCGGGTCACCGGTGCGGCGGACCCCCGCACACCGTTGTCCGAGACGCTGCCCGGCAAGCTCCCCCAGCGCAAGATCGTCACCGCCGCCGCCAACGGTTACAGCTCCTACGGCAACCAGATCGGCCTTGCCACCGGATTGGTGGACGAGATCTACCACAAGGGCTACGCCGCCAAGCGCATGGAGATCGGCGCCGTGGTGGGTGCCGTGCCCGCCGGCAACGTCCGCCGGGAGACCCCCGTCCCCGGCGATGTGGTGATCCTGCTGGGCGGCCGCACCGGCCGGGACGGCATCGGC
>CAUWEK010000159.1:0-2951 GCA_963557435.1 uncultured Dysosmobacter sp. | reverse complement strand
GCCTCCCTTCAGCGGACGGGTCTGGGCGGATACGGTCAGCGTTCCGTCTCCCAGCCGGCTGTTGGCCAAGGCCACGGCGGCAGTGCCGACCCGCTCCCGCTGTTCCTTGGAGAAGATCACCTCACCCTTGCCGTCCGGTGCCGCCTGCACCAGCAGGGCCGCCACCGTTTGGATATACTGCTCCTCCGGCAGCGAGCAGAGCTTTTCCAGCGCCAGGGCATAGGCTTTGTCCACCATCTCCTGGCGGGCGGCCAGAGCGGTCTTGCGGGCTTCCATCTGCGCGGCGCTTACCAGCCGCTCCTCCCGCTCCGCCGCGGCGCGCCGACTGCGCTCCCGCAGCTCCGCCGTCTCGGATTCCATCTGGGTACGGTAGCCCTGGGCGACCTTCTCCGCCTCGGCCTTCGCGTTTTCCCGGATGCGGTCGATCTCCGCCTGGGTGTCCGCGTCCAGCCGGGCCGTGATTCTTTCAATTCCGTTCATATCGGTCTCCCCTTTCTTCGGGGTCAGGCGATGTTGATGATCATCAGCATAGAGGCCAGCAGGGACAAGATGGCGTAGAACTCCACGGTGATGCACAGCACCATGCCCTTGGACCAGTCGTCAGGCTTCTTGGCCAGGATGTTGATGGAGCCGGCAGCCACACGGCCCTGTGCGATGGCGGAGAACAATCCGCCCAGCGCCATGGGCATGCAGGCCGCGAAGTAACGCAGGCCTTCCTGCACGGACATATCGAACACGGAGCCGTCACCGCCCAGCAGGCCCATGGAGAAGATGGCGAAGAACCACACCACCAGGCCGTACAGGCCCTGGGTGCCGGGGATGACCTGCAGGATCATGACCTTACCGAACTTGGAGGGGTCCTGGCACAAAAGCCCGGTGCCAGCCTCACCGGCAATGCCGGTACCCTTTGCAGAACCGATGCCGGGCAGCGCCGCCGCCAGGCCCGCGCCCAAAAGTGCCAGAGCAAGACCGCCGAAAGCTTCAAAGAATCCCATGATAATTTCCTCCTTAGTCGTTTTGGATATCCACGAATTTGGTATTGATCGCCAGGGGGCGGAACGGCTTTCCGCCGTCCTCGTAGAACTTTCCGAAATATTCCAGGCACTGCAGACGCAGGTCATGGACATAGCAGCCCAGCAGGTTCAGCGCGAAGTTGAGCGTGTTGCCCGCCAGAGAGATGATCAGGAACACAACGATGTTGCCGGGGATAGCACCCAGCGTGTTGAACACCTGGGCGATGACGCTGCCGGCCAGCATCAGGGCCATCAGTCGGGCATAGGACAAAAGATCTCCGAAATAGCCGGTCACGTGGTTGTAGACCGAGCCGAAAATGCCCGTGATCTTGCCCATGAGCCCCTTGCCGGTGACGATGGGGCCCAGCACCACCAGCGCAAGGCCGATATACAGCACCACATTGCCGTAGCCCAGCGCCATGACGCCGATGCCGGCAAAGACGATCCACCAGGTCATCTCTTCAAACACGGCGTCCAGCACCTGGCCCTTTTGCAGCTTGCGGATGAAGCTGATGGCCATGCCGGTGACGATCTGGACAAAGCCAAGGCACATGGCGCCCACTAGGATCATGAGCGTGTCGTCCAGCGGAGTGAACAGCGACGGCAGGGCAAAGTCCGCGCCGGTAGTCAGCTTGACCACCTGGGTCAAAAAGTCGCCGAAGAAGCCGCCGGTAATGGCACCCATGATGAACGTGCTCACGCCGCACAGCGTCACTAGGCTGAACATATGGCCCATGGTGCCCTTGGGACGGTACTTTTTCGTGATGAACAGTCCCGCCAGGATCATCAAAATGCCGTAGCCCATATCCGCCATCATGATGCCGTAAAACAAGATGAAAAACGGTGCCATCAGCGGGTTGGGGTCCACGTTGTCGTAGGCAGGCAGAGAGTACATCTCCGTCACCATGTTCAGCGGACGGGTCAGCCAATTGTTTTTCAGCTGTACGGGGACGGACGGGTACTCCTCCTCTGTGGGGTCCCGGGCCTCCCAGGCACAGCCCAACCGCTCCAGAAGATCACTGACCTGGCCCATGCGCTCGGCGGGAGCCCAGCCCTCAAAAAAGAGGATGGTGCCGTCGGTCAAAAGCCGCTCGGTGTTGCTTTCCTTGGCCGCCTCGGCGCTCAGCCGGTCAGCGTACAGGCGCAGCGCATCCCGCTCCGGGGCGTTTTTCACAATCTCCGCTTCCGCAGCTTTACGGGAAGTCTCGTTTTCGGCTAAAAGCGCGTCCAGTGTCCGCAGATTTTCTTCCGCGGTGCCTGTTGAATCCTGGAACGTTACGGCGCTGAAATTGAACGGACGCAGGCTTTCCATGACATCCTGTTCCTCAGCGCGCAGACAGACCAGGAAATAGTAGGTCTGCTGTTTGTCCGCACCTACCTCGAAGATCTCTGCTGCCTGCTGTCCCAGTGCCTGACGGACCGCGGCGGTGTCTGTGCCGCCGGGGCACACGCCCATGCGGAAGAGCACGTGCGCCGTACCCTGATTCTCCAGGGGTACGTCTAGCCCCTTCCAGGGCTCCAGCGCCGCCCGCTTTGCGCGCAGACGGCCTTCCTCGCTTTGCAGGCCGGAAATGGTCTGCAGAAGGGAATCGATCCGCTTGCAGATCGTCTTGGCCTGCTTTGCGGTCTCGTCACCCAAGAACTCCGCTTCTGAAATAGGATGGCGCTGAATGAACAGCCCGTCTTTCAGCTGGGCGTACTTTTTGATGGCCGCCAGTGCCGTATTGACATCGGTGATCTCACTTTTGGTATCCAGCAGGTGGGAGTTTTCCCGTTTGAGCAAAGCGGACCATGCCGGGTCGGCCAGCTTGCCGTCCGGCTCGCTGATCTCCACGCATCCCAGGTGCAAGAGCTCGCGCAGCAGCTGCTGCCGCTGCGAGGCCATGGCCATCACGCAGAGCTTTTTCATTTTTACAATGGCCATCTCAGTGCTTCACA
>CAUWEK010000158.1:0-2969 GCA_963557435.1 uncultured Dysosmobacter sp. | reverse complement strand
AACAAGGTGAAGATGCAGCGCCTGCTGGGCCAGAAGACCGCTTCCTGCTTCCAGCGCTGCGTGGGCATGGACTCCTTCAACGCCGTGTTCTCCACCACCTTCGAAGTGGACGAGAAGTACGGCACCCACTATCATGAGAACTTCAAGAAGTTCCTCACCATGGTCCAGGACAACGACCTGACCGTGGACGGCGCCATGACCGACCCCAAGGGCGACCGCTCCAAGGCCCCCCATGACCAGGCCGATCCCGACATGTTCGTCCACGTTGTGGAGCGCCGCGCTGACGGCATCGTGGTCTGCGGCGCCAAGTGCCACCAGACCGGCTCCATCAACTCCCACTGGCACATCTTCATGCCCACCATCTCCATGGGTGAGGCGGACAAGGACTGGGCCGTCTCCTTCGCCTGCCCCACCGACGCCGAGGGCATGTACATGATCTACGGCCGCCAGTCCTGCGACACCCGCAAGCTGGAGGAGGACGCCTCCATCGATGTGGGCAACGCCAAGTTCGGCGGCCAGGAGGCCCTGGTGGTCCTGGACCACGTGTTCATCCCCAACGAGTACATCTTCCTCAACGGCGAGTATGAGTTCGCCGGCATGATGGTGGAGCGCTTCGCCGGCTATCACCGCCAGAGCTACGGCGGCTGCAAGGTCGGCGTGGGCGATACTCTCATCGGTGCTGCTGCCCTCGCCGCCGAGTACAACGGCGTGGAGAAGGCCAGCGCGGTGAAGGATAAGCTCATCGAGATGACCCACCTGAACGAGACGTTGTACTGCTGCGGCATCGCCTGCTCTTCCCAGGGTTTCAAGACCAAGGCGGGCAACTATCAGATCGACCTGCTGCTGGCCAACGTGTGCAAGCAGAACGTCACCCGCTTCCCCTATGAGATCGTCCGCCTGGCCGAGGACATTGCCGGCGGCCTGGTGGTCACCATGCCCTCTCAGAAGGACTTCCACTCCGACACGGTGGTGGGCCGCAACGGCGAGACCATCGGCGACATCTGCAACAAGTTCTTCGTGGCCCGGGAAGGCGTCAAGACCGAGGACCGTCAGCGCATCCTGCGCTTCATCGAGAACCTGTGCCTGGGCGCGGCTGCCGTCGGCTACCGCACCGAGTCCATGCACGGCGCCGGTTCTCCCCAGGCCCAGCGCATCATGATCGCCCGCCAGGGCAACATCCAGGCCAAGAAGCAGCTGGCCAAGGATATTGCCGGCATTGAATAAGGAATCCCGCACTGCGGGGGAGATCCTCCCCCGCAGGCGGTTTGATCCGATAGATGAAAAACGATTCCGCAAAGCGGAATCCCAAACCTGTAATTTATGCCGTCAGGCATGAAAAATCTGATATAAGGAGACTACATCATGGATTTCAATCTGAGCCGTGAGCACCAGCTGATCCGGAAGATGATGGCGGAATTCACCGAGAATGAAGTCAAGCCCATCGCTGCCGAGACCGACAAGACCAGCCAGTATCCCCGGGAGACCATCGAAAAGCTCTTTGACCTGGGCGTCATGGGCCTGTGCGTGCCCAAGGAGTACGGCGGCGCCGGCGCAGACCCCCTGGCCAGCGCCATCTGCATTGAGGAGCTGTCCAAGCAGTGCGCCTCCACCGGCGATATCGTGGCCACCCACAACGGCCTGTGCTGCGATCCCATCCTGACCCACGGCACTCCCGAGCAGAAGGCCAAGTACCTGCCCATGCTGACCACCGGCCACAAGGTGGGCGCCTTCGCCCTGACCGAGCCCAACGCCGGTTCCGACGCTTCCAAGGGCCAGACTGAGGCCCGCCTGGAGGGCGACCACTATGTGATGAACGGCTCCAAGATCTTCATCACCAACGGCTATGTTGCCGACGTGTTCGTGGTGTTCGCCATGACCGACAAGACCAAGGGCACCAAGGGCATCTCCGCTTTCATCGTGGAGAGCAGCTTCCCCGGCTTCTCCGTTGGCAAGCACGAGGAGAAGATGGGCCTGCACGGCTCCCCCACCGCTGAGATCGTGTTCACCGACATGATCGTGCCCAAGGAGAACCTGCTGGGCAAGGAAGGCAAGGGCTTCAACATCGCCATGCAGACCCTGGACGGCGGCCGTATCGGCATTGCCGCGCAGGCTCTGGGCATCGCCGAGGGCGCTCTGGAGGAGGCCAAGGCCTACACCAAGGGCCGTGTCCAGTTCGGCAAGCCCATCAGCAAGTTCCAGAACACCCAGTTCACCTTTGCCGACATGGAGCTGGGCTGCGAGGCCGGCCGTCTGCTGACCTATCAGGCCGCCGTCATGAAGGGCGAGGGCGTGCGTTACACCAAGGCCGCCGCTATGGCCAAGCTGTTCACCTCCGAGCACGCCATGAAGACCACCACCAAGGCGCTGCAGATGTTCGGCGGCTACGGCTACACCAAGGACTATCCCATGGAGCGCATGATGCGTGACGCCAAGATCACCGAGATCTATGAGGGCACTTCCGAGGTTCAGCGCATCGTCATCTCCGCCAACATGGGCCTGTAATTAGGAGGAAGAAACGAATATGAAGATCATTGTTTGTGTCAAGCAGGTTCCCGATACCTCCGGCAAGGTGGCCGTCAACCCCGACGGCACCCTGAACCGCGCTTCCATGCAGACCATCACCAACCCCGACGACATGAACGCCGTGGAGGCCGCCCTGAAGATCAAGGACGCCACCGGCTGCAAGGTCATCGTGGTCACCATGGGCCCCGCTCCTGCTGCCGGCATGCTGCGTGAGCTGATGGCCATGGGCGCCGATGAGGGCGTTCTGGTGTCCGCCCGCGAGTTCGGCGGCTCCGATACCTACGCCACCTCCCAGATCCTGGCCGCCGCTATCTCCACCATCGGTGTGGATTCCGACGACATCGTCATGTGCGGCCGGCAGGCCATCGACGGCGATACCGCCCAGGTCGGTCCCCAGATCGCTGAGAAGCTGCACCTGCCCCAGGTGACCTACGCCGCCGACATCA
>CAUWEK010000157.1:0-3070 GCA_963557435.1 uncultured Dysosmobacter sp. | reverse complement strand
GACGGACCCGGGTACCGGCACTACCGATCCCGGTACGGGGACGACGGACCCCGGCACCGGCACTACGGACCCCAATACTGGCGCCACGGACCCCGGATTCGTCGTGATGGATCCGGCGGCGTGAGCATCATCTTACAGAAAGGAAACGTGCTATGACACCGAAAGAGCTTGCAGTGATTGCCGTCAAGGCATTGGATGAGAAGAAGGGCAAGGAAATCAGCGCCATCGAGGTGACGGAGCAGACCACCCTGGCGGACTATTTCGTCATTGCCTCCGGCAGCTCCAACACCCAGATCAACGCCCTGTGCGGCGCTGTGGAAAAGGCCATGAAGGAGCAGGCCGGCGAGGACCCCCTGCGCCGGGAGGGTTACCGGGACGGCACCTGGGTGCTGCTGGACTACGGCTGCGTGGTGGTGCATGTATTTTCCCAGGAGGCCCGGGAATTCTATGGCCTGGAGCGGCTGTGGCATGACGGAAAGCCCATGGACCTGAGCGGCATATTGACCGCGGATTGAGCGAAGCATAAAACCGCCCTTGACAAAAGACGATCCCGCTCATAAAATAGGCATGTTAATGACTTTGATGGGAAGAAAGACGGATTCTCCCACCCTCAGAGAGCCGGCGGCCGCTGCGAGCCGGTGGGGGAGGTCCGTGTATACTGGTCCCGGAGTTTCCCGCCTGAACCGGTCGGTAGGGCGGGACGGCAGGCGCCGTTATCCGCCGGTTCCCCTGCGGGGGACACTGAGGGCAGCCGGGTGACCGGCGGCCGAATCAGGGTGGTATCGCGTTCCAACGCCCCTGACCGATGGGTCAGGGGCGTTTTTTCAGTTGATTCACGCATATAAAGGAGAAGGTATATGAAGTATGATTTTACCGCCATTGAAAAGAAATGGCAGCAAAAGTGGCTGGAGGAAAAGCCCTTCACCGCGGTCACCGGAGACAAGACCCGGGAGAAGTTCTTCGGCCTCATCGAGTTCCCCTATCCCTCCGGTCAGGGCCTGCATGTGGGCCATGCCCGGCCCTTTACCGCCATGGACATCATCTGCCGGAAAAAGCGGATGGAGGGCTACAACGTCCTGTTCCCCATCGGCTATGACGCCTTCGGCCTGCCCACGGAGAACTATGCTGTGCAGCACCATATCCACCCGGCCAAGGTGACCCATGACAATGTGGAAAACTTCCGCAAGCAGCTGCACATGCTGGGTTATTCCTTTGACTGGGACCGTGAGGTGAACACCACTGACCCCAGCTACTACAAGTGGACCCAGTGGATCTTCCTGCAGATGTTCAAAAAGGGTCTTGCCTATAAGGCGTCCATGCCCGTCAACTGGTGCACCCGCTGCAAGATCGTCCTGGCCAACGAAGAAGTGGTGGAGGGCGTGTGCGAGCGCTGCGGCGGCGAGGTCATCCGCAAGGAGAAGAGCCAGTGGATGCTGGCCATCACCAAGTACGCCGACCGCCTGATCGACGATCTGGAGGATGTGGATTTCATCAACCGGGTCAAGATCCAGCAGCGCAACTGGATCGGCCGCAGCGAAGGTACCGAGGTGGACTTCAAGACTACTGCCGGTGATACGCTGACGGTCTACACCACCCGCTGCGATACCCTGTTCGGCGTGACGTATATGGTGCTCTCTCCCGAGCATCCCTACCTGGACGCTTGGAAGGACCGCATCGCCAACTGGGACGCGGTGACCGCCTACCGGGAGGAGGCCGCCCACAAGTCCGACTTCGAGCGCAGTGAGCTCAACAAGGACAAGACCGGCGTGCGCCTGGAGGGCGTGGCCGCCATCAACCCCGCCAACGGCACCGAGATCCCCATTTTCGTCTCCGACTACGTCCTCATGAGCTACGGCACCGGCGCCGTCATGGGCGTGCCCGGCCACGACCAGCGCGACTGGGAGTTTGCCACCAAGTTCGGCCTGCCCATCATCGAGGTGGTCAAGGGCGGCGACATCACCAAGGAGGCCTTCACCCTCAAGGACGACACCGGCATCATGGTCAACTCCGGCTTCCTGAACGGCATGACCGTCAAGGAGGCCATTCCCGCCATGAAGAAGTGGGTCACGGAGCAGGGCCTGGGCCATCCCAAGACCAACTTTAAGCTGCGTGACTGGGTGTTCTCCCGCCAGCGTTACTGGGGCGAGCCCATCCCCCTGGTCAACTGCCCCAAGTGCGGCTGGGTGCCTCTGCCGGAGGAGCAGCTGCCGCTGCTGCTGCCGGAGGTGGACAGCTACGAAGTCACCGACACCGGCGAGTCCCCCCTCTCCAAGATGACCGACTGGGTGAACACCACCTGCCCCAAGTGCGGCGGCCCCGCCCAGCGCGAGACGGACACCATGCCCCAGTGGGCCGGTTCTTCCTGGTACTTCCTGCGGTATATGGACCCCCACAACGACAAGGCCCTGGCTTCCAAGGAGGCCTTGGATTACTGGTCTCCCGTGGACTGGTACAACGGCGGCATGGAGCACACCACGCTGCACCTGCTTTACTCCCGCTTCTGGCATAAGTTCCTCTACGACATCGGCGTGGTGCCCACCAAGGAGCCTTACGCCAAGCGCACCAGCCACGGCATGATCCTGGGCGAGGGCGGCGAGAAGATGTCCAAGTCCCGCGGCAACGTGGTCAACCCCAACGACATCGTGGATCAGTACGGTGCCGATACCATGCGCCTTTATATCATGTTCATCGGCGACTTCGAAAAGGCCGCCACCTGGTCCAACGACGCTGTCAAGGGCTCCAAGCGTTTCCTGGACCGCGTGTGGAACCTGGCGGAAAATGCCGGCGAGAGCTATGAGGTGACCCCCGCCAACGAGCCTATCATCCACAAGACCATCCAGAAGGTGACGGACGACATCAACAACCTGAAGATGAACACCGCCATCGCCGCCCTCATGACCATGGTCAATGAGCTGTCCTCCAACGGCTGCACCCGGGGCGACCTGCGTTACCTCATCCTGCTGCTCAATCCCTTCGCGCCCCACATTACCGAGGAGCTGTGGGAGAATCTGGGCTTTGCCGCCCAGACGGGCAAGATGTGCTGCCAGGCCCAGTGGCCCCAGTACGACGA